>JAZDIO010000154.1:0-28124 GCA_043804965.1 Candidatus Firestoneibacteriota bacterium
CGGGAGGATGTAAATAAGTACGTGAATTACATTCGTTCTACCGGATCATTTGCCGAAGGTGTTGCTCTTACCGGAGTTGATCCCGTCAACGAAGTTTCCGGAGCAGCTCCGGAGATACTTAAAAAATACCCCGGTGCTATTTTTTTCGGCGGCCAGCTGGTTTTTCCCGAAGAAGTATTTATGTCAAGATGGCTGCATAATTATACTGTCTTTGCAATACAACGGAAATTTTATTACATGGGCATCCCCATGATAATGATGCCGATACGGCTGTAAAAATCATTGGAAATGAGCTTCTACTTCTTTAATTCAAGTGTTTATCATTGTGCCAAAATGTCCATATATACTTGTCAAAAGAGCATAAATCTAAACCTTTTGACTTGACATAGATTTAACATATACTAAGATCAACCCTCGCAATGTGGTTAGCGGTGTATATTGATAAACCGGAATCGCCGTGTTATACTCTGTTTCAGATAATATACATTAGTGTATAGGAAGTGAAATGGACTTTGAAACCGTTTACAGTTGCTTGAAAGCAGAAAATATTATGTGTTTTCGGACGCGGAGATTGCGGCGTTTTTTCCCGGAGAGAAAAAGGAAAATATTTCCGGCTGCCTTTAAAATGAATTTAAAGGAGCTGCTTTATGTTAAGTCTTGCAGCATTGAAAGAAGGTGGAAAAAACGTGGTTAAGCGCAAGCAATTATTAAACTTAAATATTGCGGGTGTCGGGTGCAGTATTGTTTTATCTGAGAAATATGGCCCTGAATTTATGGAGATACTTAAAAAAAGGTATAGCGCATTTTCCGGGAAGGAAACTTCGGCGAAAACATCTCTTGTATACAAGGGGCTTCCCAATAAATACGCATTTGATACGTTTGTAAGGCTCGCTTATTCTTCCCTGCTTTTAAAACATAACGGCTTTCTCCTTCATGCTTCCGGGGTTGTTTCACGGGGGAAGGGGTACATCTTTACCGGGATAAGCGGGGCGGGAAAGACCACAATTGCGGAAGTGAGTAAAAGGCGCGGAGTGGTCTTAAGCGATGAAATAGTCGCGGTGAGAAAAACCGGGAAGAGCTGGAAACTTTTTGGAACTCCGTTTATGGGGCTGATGAAGGGGGGAGGAAAGAATAAGGCAATTAAAAACCCGAAACTCCTGTTTCTTAGGCAAGCTTCCAAAAATGCTTTAAAAACAATTACGATAGAGAAGGCCTGGGAAAAGCTTTTAAGAAATGTTATACTCTTTAAGCCTGAGAAAAAGATTGCCGGGTTAAGCTATGATTTTATCAGCTCGGTGGAAAATAAAATATTAGAATTCAAAAAAACGGGATTTTGGAGAGTTTTATGGGCTATACGGTAAATAAAGGTGTCGCTGCAAGGAAAATAAAAGGAAAGTATTACATCGTTTTGCCGGCAGAGATGAAGTTAATCAAACTTAATAAGACCGGCTCATTTGTTTTTGGTTTACTTTGTGAAAACGCTCCGGAAAAAACAATAGAAAAACAGATGAGCGTCAAATACGAAATTTCCGCGGAAAAAGCAAAAAAAGATTTAGCGGAGTTTATTAAAGAACTAACGAAAGCTAAAATAACATCCTGATGATAGAAGATGAACTTGCCGTAGTTACAGAAAAGAATCTGATACCTGCCTGGTCCATGGTGGAGTTAACCTATAGGTGCAACCTTAAATGTTCTCACTGCTATATCCCAAGAGAAGCAAGTAAAGCAGGGAAAGCAAACAAAGCAATTAAAGCAATTAAAGCAAGAGAAGAAGGGGAAGTTGAGCAAAGGTGTAAATATTTAACCTTAAACTCTTTGCGAAATCCGCCTAGGTGGGAACTGACAACAAAAGAAGTCAAATGTATTCTGGACCAGCTTGCCGAGGCGGGGAACCTTTTTTTGGCTTTTACCGGAGGGGAGATATTTTTAAGAAAGGATGTATTTGAAATACTTGAGTATGCCGTGGAAAAAAGATTTGCCGTAACGGTTTTAACTAATACTACTCTCTTAACTTCCTCTGATATAAAAAAACTAAAAGCGCTTAAGATCCATGAAATAAGCACCAGTATTTACTCTCTGAAAGCAGGAGTACATGATAAGATAACCGGAGTTAAAGGTTCTTTTGCTAAGGTTATGAAGGCTCTTAAAGAAATAAAGAAAGCCGGTATAAGCTTAAGGATTAAAACTCCCCTAATGAAAAGTAATTTTTCCGAAAAAAGAGCAATAACTGTTTTTGCCAGAAAGAATGGTTTTAAGATGCTTTTTGACCCCGTTATTTCGCCTAAAAATGACGGGAGCGCGGAAAATACCGAGGGAAAAATTGGAACTGAAGTTTTAGAGAGAATAGTAAAGCAGTATTGTACCGGCTGGAAGTATTCAAAGAAAGACCTTGAAAGAGATTTTATCTGTTCTGCCGGTAAAAACTTTGTAACAGTGAATCCTGTCGGAGAGGTCCTGTCTTGTCTGCAGATTCCTCTCTCAGCCGGAAGCCTCAGAAAAAAAAGTTTTAAGGAGATATGGCAAAATTCAGCGGTGCTTAACAAAATAAGAAAAATGAAACTCAAAAATCTGAAAGAATGCGCGCACTGCGAAGATATGCGTTATTGCAATAGATGTCCGGGCCTGGCTTTGCTGGAAAACGGAAGCTTGTACAATAAATCCACCTCCGCATGCGAAATAGCGGCAATCAGGTCAAGGTATTGTAATGGATAAAAAAATAGTCAGAAGCATAATACAGGAGGAAATAAAAAGAAAAGGCAGTCTTAAAATTAAAGTGTTTGGCGGGTCAATGAGCCCTGTAATAAAAGCAAATCAGAAGGTTGAAATTATAAATTCTAAAGAAGTTAAAGTGGGAGATATAATTTGTTATAAAGCCGGAGTGTGGTTTTTGATACACCGGGTCAAAAGTATAGATGAAAATAGGGGAATTATTACGGTAGAAGGGGATTCCAGAGACCGCGTGTTGCATAAAATAAAAAAAAGTGCTATAATAGGCAAAGTCAAGGAAAATATTTATAATAAAATTCTTAGAGTACCGGCGGTAATAATGAAAAAAATCTTAAAGAAAAAAGAAAAGTACGAAAAACCTGCTTTGAAATCACAAAAAATATTTGAAACCTCAACCCTTGCCTGTGGAAAATGCAATTCAGGTCCCATCAAGTTACCGAGCTGTAAAGGAAGCCAAGGTAAAAAAAGTTAGCGAAATTATTAAAATGCATTATATCACTTTCCTTCCGTCAAAAATCAGCTTAATGAAAAGCGGAGTAATACTTGATAAAACGCGGCACCCCGAGTATACTAGGGTATGCTTATTATGAAACTTGCTGCTGAAGAAAAGTTTCTCATGGATATATTTACACTTTCCAGTCCGATAATATCCGGCGCATACGATTTACGCAGTCTGAATTGGAAAAAAATAACTGCTTTGGCGGAGAATCACTGGCTTGGATTTTATGTTTTTAAGGCGATTAAATCTTTGCAGTTAAGAGTCAATAAAAAGATTCTGAAAAATATTAAAAAACTCAGGAAAAAAGAAAAATCCCGCTTCTTGTATTTTCAAGAAAAACTTCCACAAGTGCTTGAAGCTTTAAATAAAGCTAAAATAAATTATGCGGTGTTGAAAGGCGGTTTCCTCGCTTTTGATATCTACCCCGCAGGTGCCAGATATTTGAGCGACCTGGATGTTATTGTGGCCAAAAAAGATAAAGCAGAAGCTGTCCTAGCTCTTGTAAAAGAAGGTTTTAAGGAAGATAAGAATAAATCAAATAAAGCAGTAACCGTGGTGGCGGATGCAAACGGGCTGGAGGTAGAGGTTGCTGCTGAACTTGGAATCTTGAAAAATATATTACCGGTAGACGAACTGCTTCTCCATACGGTAAAGGTCCGGCTGTTAAACAAAATGGCGCGGGTGCTGAACAACGAATATAACCTGCTGCATATTTGTCTGCATGCCTCTATGACTCATTCTTTCTATGATATCTCAAAACTTGCAGATATAAATGAGCTTTTAAAAAATAAAGAGCTTAATATGAAAAGCCTTGAAGCATTAGCAGAAAAAAAAGGGGTTTACAGGGCGGTTTTTTTACCCGTTCAAAGCTGCGGTATCCTTTGGAAAAACAAAGTTGGTTTAAAGTATAATATAGACGCAGGGCTGGCAGGAAAACTAATTAAGCGCAATTTGGAGTCAGCTTTAAAAACGGATTATGATAAGAGGTCTGCATTTTACGGTTACCTTATTCCTGTTTTAATCGCAGACTCTTGGAATCTGAAGTTTAGTATAGCAAATGATTTTCTGAAGAAAAAGGTAATGAATGGCTGACATTGTGAAGGCAGTAAAAATATCAAAGAGTTTTAATAAAGCAGGAGGAAAGCTCCAGGTTCTCCGTGCAGTTTCTTTTGCCGTTAAGCAGGGTGAAGTTCTTATTCTTACCGGTAAAAATGGGTCCGGCAAGACTACGCTCCTGAAAATACTGTCAGGACTTCTTCTCCCTGACCAAGGCGAGGTGCTGTTAAACGGTTTTAACCCCAAGGCGGTAAAAAGAACAATCGGTTATTTAGGGTCGGATGAGAGAGCTCTCTATTTGAAATTAACAGGAAGGCAAAATCTTGAATTCTTCGCCGAGCTTTACGGTGTGGATGATAAGACTATCGCGGAGCGCATTCAAAAACTTATGGAACTCCTGAAGATGGAGTCATATATTGATCTTCCTGTTGAGAATTTTTCGCTTGGAATGAAACAAAGGCTCGCTCTTGCTAAAACGTTAATTCATCACCCGCGTATTTGCCTGTTTGATGAACCCGTTAAGGGGCTGGATAAAGCGGCAAAAAAGATATTTATAGATCTTCTTAAATTATTAATAAAGAAAAAGAATGGTATTATAATTGCTACGCATAATGAAGCTGATTTTAAAGGTATAAAATACAAGGTAAGGGAGCTGGGACGGTGAATGCTTGGGCGTTTATAAAAAGAGATTTTCGCATTGAGAAAAATTACAAATTAGATTTTTTCTTAAGACTTGCGGGGATGTTCCTTTACCTGTGCATATTTTACTTTATGGGTTTTTGGCTTAAAAAAGGAAACATTTATTTTGGCGGTACATTCTTTTTACAAGTGTTTCTGGGAATTGTTTTTGCAAATATATTGCTTATTCCGCTGAATGCTTTTTCAGAAAGTTTAAGGCAAGAGCAGCTCTACGGAACAATGGAAAGTTTATTTCTCTCTTCAAAAAACAATTTTAGCCTTCTTTTCGGAGGGGTCGCGTATCCTCTGGTTTACGGTTTTTTGGAAACAATCATTTACCTTGGCGCTTTGTTTTTTATCCCGCTTCCGGGCGAAATAAACATATTATTCATGATTCCCGGTGTTGTTCTCGGTCTTTTTTCCATGGCGGCGCTTGGAATTATTTCAGCTTCTTTTATTTTGGCTTTTAGAAGAGGAGATCCTGTCAACTTTCTGTTAAATGCAGGACTTACCCTGCTTGGCGGAGTGTTTTTCCCGGTGGGCATACTCTCGGGGTGGCTTTTCAAACTTGCTTTAATAAACCCAATAACACATTCCCTGGAACTCATTCGTATTGGTTTCGGCTTTAAGAGTTCTTTTTCTTGGTCTCCAATGGTAAGTGTCATTTTTTTAGCAGTATTTTCTATGGTTGTTTTACCTGTCTCTTTTTATGCTTTTAAACTTGCGGTTAAGCATGTCGAAAAAACCGGAAGTCTGGATAAGTATTAAAGGGAAATATCATCATCTAAATATTCATATAGGAAAATGCTTTTAGGGTGACCGTCACTCTTACTGTAATTAATACAGATTTTTCAAGGATGAGGAATTTACGAAAAAGCTTATAAATATTGCATTTCTCTGAAAACTTTGTTAAAATTAAGTATATTTATCGTCATAATTATAGAAAAAAGGAGTGTTTTATGATATTAGTTGTTGATGATGAGCAGGATATTTGCGATGTTTTAACTATATTCCTTAAAAAGGAAGGATATGAAACGGATACGGCAAAACTTGGGCGTGATGCGATAACGAAATTTAAAGAAAAAAATCCCACGCTGGTCTTTCTGGATATTAAGCTTCCGGATATTAGCGGTATAGAGGTGCTTGAGAAAATTAAAAAAATTAATGCGGAAACACCTGTGATAATGATTACCGCCTTCAGAGACGCGGAGAGAGTGGTGTCAGCCTTCCGTCTTGGCGCCTATGACTGTATCTTTAAGCCGTTTGACTATAAATATATAAAGACAACGATGCTTGCGTCCATCGGGAACAAAAGATAGATTTAAAAGCAAATTCTAAATTTGAAACAAGCACGAAGGTCAAAGCACTAAAACTTAAACAAAAAACGATATTTAAAAGCTAAGAAAAAACAAAAATTCTTCTTTAGAAAATTATTTGAAACAAAGGAAAACATGTATTTAGATTACTGGAAATTACAGAAAAAACCTTTTGAAAATACGCCGGACCCGGCTTTTTTCTATCTTTCTCCGCAACATGAAGAAGCGCTTTCCCGTTTGTTATATGTGGTTCGCGAAGAAAAAGGACTGGGACTCTTAACAGGAGTATTTGGCTGCGGCAAGACACTTTTAAGTCGCACTTTGAATATGGAACTGGAAAAGGATGTTTATAGAGTAGCTTTCATTACAAATCCGAGAGTTGAAGATATTGATTTGCTCCGCTTAATCGCTCATAACCTGGGGGCGCAAGAACTTCCCACCAGAAAATCAGACATACTTATTACTCTTGAAAAACTGATTGCGAATAACTGGAGGGATAAAAAGAAGATCGTAATCGTAATAGATGAAGCTCACACCATAGAGGATGTAAAAGTTTTTGAAGAGGTGCGGTTATTACTGAATTTTCAGCTGGAAGACCGGTTTCTTGTTACTATCCTTTTAATAGGGCAGCCGGAACTTAGGGATAAACTTGAGTCCAATAAACAGCTTTCTCAGAGAATAGCAATGCGTTACCATCTGGATGCTTTAAGTTCTATAAACACTGAGGATTATATCAAATGCAGGATGAAAGTAGCCGGAGTGGAAAAGGAAATATTTACCGCGGATGCCGTCAATCTTCTGTATCTGCGTTCCGGAGGAATCCCGAGAAGAATTAACCAGATTTGCGATATGTCGCTTATGATAGGTTTCGGTAAAACACAGCCTCATATAGATATGTTCGTAGTGCAGGAAGCAATAGATTCTTTGGGCGGAGCGGATTAATAAGTACAAATTCGAAATTCTAAACACGAAATTCGAAAAAGCACTAAGCACTAAAAATGAAAAAAGAATAGAGAATAACTTATTTTTGGGTTTTTCTTTTTGTAAGTTTTGTTTCGAGCTTCGAATTTAGAATTTGTGCAGGCAAACAAAGAAAAAGCATTATTTCAAAGGAGTTGTTATGCGTATACTGGCTATCGGTCCTCATCCTGATGACATTGAGATTGGCTGCGGCGGAACACTGATCATCGCAAAGGATAAAAGATATGATATTAATCTTCTGGTAATGACCCAAGGGCAGGCCGGAGGTGAGCCGAAAAAACGGGTAAAGGAACAGGAGAAAGTCGCAAAGGTGCTCCATGCAAAATTACATTGGGGCGGATTAATAGATACAAAAATAGAGCTAAACAGAGAGTTGATACAGATTCTGGAAAGAGAAATAATAAAAATAAATCCCGATATTATTTTTGCGCCTTACAATAATGATACTCATCAGGACCATAGAAATATTTCTACGGCGGTGATAACTGCCGCCAGATATAAAAAAAACGTGCTTTTTTACGAAGTACCTTCCTCCATTGACTTTCAGCCGACGGCTTATGTAAATATCAGTCCGGTAATAAATCGTAAATTTGGGCTGCTGAAATTGCATTCATCTCAGATCCATAAGACAAAAGTCCCCGGCTTAAGTATTCTGAAAAATGCGGAGGCTAGTGCTATTTTCCGTGGAGTTCAAAATCGGGTAAAATATTCCGAAGGCTTTATGCCTCTCCGGCTGGAGCTGGTAAGGTTTAAATGATAAAAAAAATATTGTATTTTTTTGCGGCAGCAGGCGCTCTTTATCTTTTGATGCCGTTTAGCGGCACCTGGTTTTATCAGAATAATCTCCGAGGAATATATGTGCTCCTTCTTGCTTTTCTGCTTGCCGTAGTATTTACGCCTTTTGCCATTAAAGTTGCCCTTAAATTCAATATTCTGGATATTCCAAATGACAGAAAGATTCATTCAACGCCGATTCCGAGAATCGGGGGGCTGGCAATCTTTCTGGCTTTTCTTATTACAGTCGGAAGGAATTATCATTTTCCAAAAGAAGTTATAGGTCTCTTGTCCGGACTGGTACTTGTTTTTTCCGCGGAGTTTCTGGATGATATAAAGAGTAATTCTGCTTTTCTCCGGCTTGGAGCCCAGGTGACCGCCGTAATTATGCTGATAATTTCAGGAGTTTATATTACTATAATTCCTGCTTTTCCGGGTTCTATTTTTTTAAATTATCTTCTGACAGTTTTCTGGGTGGTAGGTATTATAAACGCGGTTAATTTTCTGGATGGAGTTGACGGCTTGGCTGCGGGGCTTGGAATTGTCTCGGGCCTCAGTTTCTTTGCAGTAATATATTTTTCCGGACAGCAGGAACTTTCCTATCTGCTGCTTGCCTTTCTCGGCGCCTGCTTGGGTTTTCTTTTCTTCAACTTCAAACCCGCTAAAATATTTCTGGGTGATTCCGGTTCGTCCACTATCGGTTTTCTTCTTGCAAGTTTCTCCATTATCGGCGTGTGGGACCAGGACAACGTTATAATCGGTTCTGCAATGCCCATCCTTATTATGGGAATTCCGATATTTGACATGATTTATACGACCGTCTCCCGTATTAAAAACGGTTCGGTAGCTACCTTAAAAGAGTGGATAGAATTTACAGGTAAAGACCATTTTCACCACCGCTTAATGCATATCGGATTCTCACAAAAAGCCACGGTGGTTTTTCTTTATGTATTAAACCTTGTATTGGGCCTTTCAGCTTTGGCTTTGACTCATGCTTCAGAGAAAGAAGCTATACTCTTGCTTTTTCAGGCTGTTTTAATCTTTGGAATCATAGTTGTCCTTATGCGTGTAGGACGGAATGTAGAATAAAAAAAGCAAAGTCCATAAAAGTAAAAGAGATTGCTTGCGTTAAAGTGTTCATATATACCCGCTTTTGGGTGAAAGTTTGTAATTGCCAACAGGTTTGTTATTATATATAATATGGGAAGCACAATATGTTTTATTCAGAGAGGTTTAATGAAGCTATCAAAAATAATGCCAAGGGGGCCTAAAAAACCGGTTAAATTGCCGGTGGAACCTGCGTCTCAATTGGTTCCCGAGTCAAAATCTGATCGAAGTATATTCCGCAGCCCTCTAATTGAGAAAGGGCTGAGTTCTTCGGTTCCTACCGGTATTCCGGAAGCTCCCGCTGTTTTTTCGGTCACAAGTCAGCCTAAAGAAGAAATAAAGATTCTTCAAGATATTATAGAAAAAGAAATTGTAATGCCTTCGGACAGCAAGGAGACGGAAAAACAAAGAGCTCATAAAATTTATAAGACCCTTATTGACTTTTCCCGCGAGACGGTGGCAATGTCAGGCAAGGGTGATTTTGTTCAGGTAAGGATTAATGCGGAAAGAGCAGTGAAGGTTGTGATAGAAGAACTAATTAAAGAGAATGATGAACTCCTTGTTCTGACTGCCAAAACTACAAATGATAATACGGTATATTCTCATTTGTCCAATGCCTGCATACTTGCGCTCCGGCTTGGGCGGGGTCTTGAGTATTCAAAAGAGGAATTAATATTTCTTGGAGTATCCGCTTTGCTTCATGAGGCTTGGTCAGGCCATATAGATCTGACCAGGGGAGTGATAAAACAGAGGGACAATGCGCGGCTCACAAAAGAAATTTACGACAGGATCCAGACAAAGGATTTTGCCGGCAGTAATTATGATACTAAAGTGCTTGATGATATGGCAAAGGTAATAGGCCTTGTAGATATTTATGAAGGCCTGTCTCATCCTCGTAAACTCAGAGATAGAAAGCTTCCTCATGAAGTGCTTAAAATGTTTATTCGCTCCTGTGATGAGGTTTTTGAGCATTCCATGGTGAAAAAAATGATAGAAGAACTTTCTATTTATCCGCCCGGCAGTTATGTGCGGCTTAATAACGGTCGGATAGGTATTGTAACAAGGGTCAATAAGAAATATCCGACACGGCCGGTAGTTGAAGTGCTTTTTAACAGAGACGGAGCGTATCTGGAAAAGCCGGAGTATATAAATTTGCTGGAAAATGCGATGATGCAGATAAGCGACGCGGTGGATGAGGATAAGCTTTCAGGGCTTGATAAAGACGGGCTTATGGAAATTTCCATGCACAAATGGTGGACGGAATAATGTTGCAAGTACAATTTGTGATTTTCTTTAAAGGAGGAGCCTTGTGAGATTAACATTTTCATTAATTTTAACGCTTCTATTTGCCGGAGCAGCCGGCGCGCAGAGCGCGAAAGAAATCTCTTCGGATTTTAATAAAAATTTTACGACCTACACTGTTAAGGCCGGAGATGTGCTGAATATTGTAATTACTCCGACCGATGACCTTTCCAAAGAGGTGACAGTGCAGAGTGATGGAAAAATAACTTTGAAACTCATAGGCGAAATTCAGGCTTCAGGGATGACACTAAAGGAGCTTTCCGACAGGATTGAGAAAGAATACGGCAAATACATTACAAAACCGGCGGTTTCCGTGACTTTAAAAGAATTTGGCAAACGTAAAGTTTACATGATGGGACAGGCAAAAAACTCCGGAAGTTTTGATTATCGTGACGGTATTACGGTACTTGAATTAATATCTTTAGCGGGCGGATTTTCATTAGAAGCCGAGTTAACCCAGGTAAAAGTATTCAGGGGTTCGGGGGAAAAAAGAACTGTATTGGATATTAATATGGAAGAGGTTATAAATAAAGGCGAGCTAAGGAAAGATATTCAACTTAAACCTGATGATATAGTTTATGTTCCGCAAAAAGGCGTGGCAGGCTGGAACTGGTTTTTAAATAATATTATGCCGACGGTCTACCTGGCTTCGACGGTAGTTACAATAATACTTTTGGTAAGGTAGAGACGTTTAATAATGTTAGCCGATGGTTTATCTCAATATTTTTTACAATTTAGGCATGTTTTTTCTTAACTTTTATATCTTCCATGTTGTATAATATACATTAGTGCTTTCATTTGAAATGCAGTAAATCAGGCGAAATAAAGGGAAAAGGCGTGGATTCTAAAAAGCTTGAAAAAATATTGAAAAAGTTTAATTCTACCCGTGTTTTGGTTCTTGGTGATGTTATTCTGGATGAATACATATTTGGCAAGGTTAACAGAATTTCGCCTGAAGCTCCTGTTCCGGTGGTGGAGGAAGGGTCAAGATCCCTTCTCCCGGGAGGGGCTGCCTATGTGGCTTCTCATATCAGCAATCTCGGAGGGAAGGCTCATTTAATCAGTGTTATTGGCAATGATATGCATGGCGAAAAAATAATGAAAGAGCTTTCAAAAAAAGGGATTTCTTCTTTCGGGCTCGTAAAGGATTCTGACCGGCCGACAATACTAAAAACAAGGGTAATTGCGCAACATCAACAGATAGTCCGCATTGATTCCGAGAAAAGAACGCATGTGAGTCCTTTAATCGTAAAAGAACTTCTCGGCAGAGTCGAAACTTTGATAGATGAGGTGGATATGGTCGTCGTTTCGGACTATGGAAAAGGTGTTGTAATTCCTTCAGTGTTTCACGAAGTGATTAAAATGGCAAAGAAAAGAAAGATAAAAATTGCAGTGGATCCAAAACCTGCTTACTGCCTGCTTTACAAGGGTGTTACCATTATAACCCCAAATACGAAAGAAGCAGAGGGCTCGGTGCATAAAAATATTAAAGATGAGGCTTCGCTTTTTGCGGCAGGCAAAGAACTTCTTGCTAAAATAAAAAGTGATTCAGTGTTGATTACCCGCGGAGAACACGGGATGACGCTTTTTGAAAAAGGAAAAAAACCTGTAACTATTCCCACTTATGCGAGAGATGTCTACGATGTTACCGGAGCCGGGGATACGGTTATTGCCGTCCTGGCAATGGCTCTTGCTTCAAAAGCTTCTTTGCTTCAGGCTGCGTATCTTTCAAATTTTGCTGCGGGGGTGGTTGTGGGTAAAGTCGGTACAGCCGCTCTATCAATGGCGGAGTTAAAACGGGCGATTAATGAACACAAAAATTAAAACTCTAAAGGCTCTTGTAAAAATTGTTAAGGCTTTGAAGAAGAAGGGTAAAAAAGTTGTTTTTACCAACGGGTGTTTTGATATTATTCATGTCGGACATACGCGGTATTTAAAAGCGGCGAGAAAACTGGGGGATTTGCTTATTGTTGCCGTTAATAGTGATGCTTCTGTCAGGAAATTAAAAGGTCCGGGAAGGCCTGTTAATAACAAAAATGACCGTATGGAGGTTCTTTCGGAGTTTCCCTTCGTGGATTATGTAGTATTGTTTAAAGAGGATACTCCGCATAAGGCCATAAAAGCGGTTCTCCCGCAGGTGCTTGTAAAGGGCGGGGACTGGTCTGTAAAGAATATTGTCGGCGGGGATGTGGTAAGAGCTGCCGGAGGCAGAGTTTTAAATGTCCCTCTCATTAAAAATAAATCAACTACAAATATGATTAAAAGAGCTGGTAAAATTGGAAAAACGGGCAAAAAATAGGCTGGTCGGGCTTTTCATATTACTGGGTATAATTCCTGCGGTGCTTTTAACAGTGTATTTTTCATTTACACCTTCGGAAATAAATGTCGCCAGAAAGCCAAATACGCCGAATGTACTTCGGAGCGAAAAAAACAATGCTGTTTCTCTTACAGCGAGGAACTCCTGGTATCTCACTATGATCCTCCGGAAAATTGAACTGGCAGGACGTATATCCGGGGAAGTTACTGCCGGTGTTTTTAAAAAGCAAAATGCTTTCTTCAGCCAGGAGGACTATAAAAAAATTAAAACCGATGCGAGCGGAAAGTTCCTCTGGAGCTCGGGGAAGGAAGCCGGTGTACTCTTTGTTTGCGGCGGGTACAAAACCGTTTCTAAGGACAGAAAAGTTCCAGTTATCGGCGCTTATCTTGATAATATTCTTTCCCTTATGGAAAAAAACGGAGCGGTAATAGAGTCTGTTTACATCATGACCGAATCGGCCTTGAGGAAATACCCCTGGGTCAAAGCCGATGACCTTGTTAAAACAGGGCTTTTAAAGGTGGGAAATTATAAAATTAAAACAGATGCCTTATTTTCAAGCGAAGAAACTTCGCCTTACTGTATTGCGGGTTCTGATTCAAACAAAAGCAAAATGGAAATTTGGACGGAAGCCTATTGGAGTCCGGAATTAAAGAGCTGGATGATTTCATACCTCATGCCGCTCTACGTTGACGGTGTTTACAAGGGGGTTCTGGGCGCGGATATTTCCCTTCAGAAGCTTCTCGAAAAATTAATCGGGAAGGATCAATCAAAAAAATTTACCTATGCGGATACTTTCCCCGTGGTGCTTACGAAGGACGGCGTGCTTGTAGCTTCTTCAATTTACGGCTATGACATGCTGAAGATTGACGGTTTTGAAACAAAGCAGTCCGACCTTAAAAGTTTTGGCGAGGAAGGTTTCAAGTCCTCGCTCTCGCGGGTCCTTGACCCCGGGTTCTGGGACAATGCCACGAGGGACGAGGATCTTGGCGGTATAGAAAATGTTTCCGTGAATAAAAAAGATTATTACCTCGCTCATTTTCCGGTGAGAACCGGAGGGCTTACGTTTGCGCTTTTTATACCGGCTGTTAGTCTTGAAAAATCCGCGGCAGTCTCGGTTGTAAGCGCCGGGCCGAAAAGCGGCAGGATTAACTATAGGGCTTTAAGTATAGGCTTTTTGGGAATCGGACTTTCCGTTATTCTTATGTTTATTCTTGCCGGCTGCGTTTCAAAAAATACAGGGTTTTCAGATGAAGAGGGAGCTCATAAACTGTCTGAAGAGAAGAGGAGTTTTGATGACAAGCTCCGGGAGCTTGGCGAAAGAAATACGGCGCTTGCAAATCAGCTGGAAAAAACCAGGACGGAGCTTAAAGATAAGGATGCTTTTGTTTCCGGAGACCGCGGCGCAGAGCCGGATTTTTCAAAGTATGTTCCCGTCAGTGAGTTCAACGCGAAACTCGAAGCTGAAAAAAAAGGGTTCCTTTTAAAACTAAGCGAACTTGAAAAGACCAAAGCGGACCTAGAAAACAGGCTTAAAGATGCGAATCTGGACAAGGTTAAGCTTGAAGAAAAACTTGCTGAGTCAGCAAAGAATTTTTCGCTTAAGAGCGGAAATGACCAGGGAATGGGCCAGCGCTTAAGCGCAGTGCAGAAAGCAAATGATGTATTTAAAGAGAACTTTGAAAAATTAAAAAAAGAAAATGAAGAGCTTGTTAATAAAGTTAAATCGCTGGAGAATGAGGGCCGTAAACTTGCGGAGCTGCTTGTTTCAAAATTTGAAGAAGAAAAGAAGAATTACAGGCAAAAAGTAGAGGAGTTAAACAAACAGGTAAATATCGGCGCGTCGAAGGTCCTGGAGCTTGAGAATAAAATCAAGGCAGATTCCGTAAAATTGGCGGAGATGGACCCTTCAAAGTTTGTTCCACTCGTTGAGGTTAACACCAGAATAGAAGCGGATAGGAAGAATTTTGTATTAAGGATTCAGGAGCTGGAAAACCGCCCTAAAACTGCCTTGGAAAAACCCGAACCTTCCCGTTTTACCGTTCTGGATAAGGTAAAAGAAGAAAATGAACTTAAGAACAGGCAGAGAGAGCAGGTTGAGTTAAATGCGAAACTGCAGCAGGCTGAAAAGCAGATAAGAGAGCTGGAAATTGCCGTTAAAGCCTTGAATCAGGAAAAAACCGGCCTTGCGGCTCAACTGGCAGAAGTTGCCTCCTCAAAAGATGCGGCGCAGAAAGTAGTGGCTGCGGTAGGCGAAGCTGCCAGAAAAATGGAAGAGGACAGGATGAAAGCTGCTGCAAAGGTTCGCGAGCTTGAAAAGGTAAAGCTTGACCTGGAGCAAAAATATATGCTCCTAACGAACGAAAATAAAAAAATGAGGGAAGCGCTTAATGTCGTGGAAGGCAGAAAGAAAGAAACCGATAAACAGGCGCAATCTTTAATACTTAAAGTCGGGGAGGACCAGCAGGCGCTTAAAGAGCAGATTAAAGAACTCTTGGAACAAAATGGAAAACTGGCGGCGGAACGCGATGCGGCCAGAAAACATTATGAAATTATGAGAAAAGAGCTTGAACAGGAGCAGTCAAAATCTCTGCCGGTTGCGCCCGTTGAAAATAATTCAAACTCCGCGGAAAAATCCGTTCTGGCAGCTTCAGCTGCTTCGTCTGAACATTCCGAAGAGGAGGAGAACAATCTTCTGGTGGTGGATGATCAGGGTGAAATAATCAAGATATTCGGAGATTCCCTTTACAATATGAATTACAGCGTTTATATAGCAAGAAATCTGAGACTCGCGAAACAAAAACTCACTATGGGAAATTACAGGAATGTGATTTTAAACGTCAATCTTGCGGACGGGGATTATAAAGAATTTTTCGAGTTGGTAAAAAAAGGAGATCCTAAACTCGCGGAAAAAATTGTCTTTTACAATAATGATGACTTAAAGGATAAAGATTTCCTTTTGGATAAAAAAATAATAAGAGAGGGAATTTCCGAACCAGATATAAAAAAATTGATGACATGATTAAATTCAGAATGGTGAAAAGAAATGCCAATTTACGAATATAGATGCGGGAAATGCGGTAATGTATTTGAAGTGCTTCAAACAAAGAATATTCAATCGGAAAAATGCGAAAAATGCGGGGCCAAAGCGCCTAAGCTTCCGGCATCCCGCGTAGGTTTTGTATTTAAGGGTGCAGGTTTCTATGTCAATGACTACAAAAAAAGCGGCGGTACAGAGGCGCAGAAGAGCGGAGGCGCGGCGGAACAGAAAAATGGACGGATAGGAGCAACAAATTCTGAAAAATCAAAATCAGAAAGCGTAAAGACAGAAAATAAACCAAAAGCAGAAAGAAAAACGGAAAACAAAGCGGCAAAAAAGGAGTCAAAAAGTGCTAAGTGAAGCTGTAGATAAAAAATGGCAGACTTACTGGGAAAGCAAAGAGCTTTTTAAAGCCGAGGATTTCTCAAAAAAGCTGAAATATTATGTTCTTATGATGTTCCCGTACCCTTCCGGCAGCCGCCTCCATATAGGGCATTGCAAGAATTATGTTATAGGAGACGTCGTTTCCAGATATAAAAAAATGCAGGGTTTCAATGTTCTTCATCCCATGGGTTGGGATGCTTTCGGGCTTCCGGCGGAAAATGCCGCTATAAAAAATAACGTGCATCCTAAGGAATGGACTTATAAAAATATAGAAGTGATGAAGCAGCAGTTAAAAAAAATAGGAATCTGCTATGACTGGAGCCGGGAGGTTGTAACTTGCGCTCCGGATTATTATAAATGGACTCAATGGCTTTTCTTGAAATTTTACGAAAAAGGCCTTGCTTACAAAAAAAAGAAAGAAGCCAACTGGTGTCCAAAGTGCATGACTGTCATGGCAAATGAAGAGGTTGTTGACGGGGTTTGCTGGCGCTGTAAGACAGAAGTTACAAAAAAAGAGCTGGATCAGTGGTTCTATAAAATTACCGGCTATGCTGATAGATTGCTGGAAGATATTAAGAAACTCAAGGGCTGGCCGGAAAAAGTAAGAGTAATGCAGGAAAACTGGATAGGAAAGTCCTACGGTGTGGAGGTGGATTTTAAAATAGAGGGAACGGAAGATAAAGTATCTATCTATACCACCAGGGTTGACACCATTTTTGGCGTGACTTATCTGGTGATTGCTCCGGAGCATCCGCTGACGTTAAAACTTGTGAAAGGAACTAAGTATGAACTTCTCGTTAAAGAATTTTCCGATAAATTAAAAAAGCAGTCAGAGATAGCGAGAACCTCCGACTTGACGGAAAAAGAAGGGGTCTTTATAGGCGCTTATGCTGTTAATCCTTTTAACGGAAACAGAATTCCTGTATATGCAGTTAACTATGTCATAATGGAATACGGTACGGGAGCGGTAATGGCGGTACCTGCCCACGACCAGCGCGACTTTGATTTTGCGAAGAAATATCAGCTGCCTGTTAAAGTAGTAATCCAGCCGGAAGGTGGAAATTTGTCCGGTGAGACTCTGACAGAGGCATATGTTAACGATGGAATCCAGGTTAATTCCGGGGAGTTTAACGGAAAGAAAAATACGGAAGCCCTGGAGTTGATGGCTGATTTTGTGGAAAAAAATAAAATCGGCAAAAGGACTATAAAGTTTAAACTTCGTGACTGGCTTATTTCCAGGCAGCGCTATTGGGGCGCGCCTATTCCCATTATCTATTGCGACAAGTGCGGCATTGTGCCGGTGCCTGAGAAAAATCTGCCGGTGGAACTTCCTTTTGTCGTGGATTTTAAACCAAGAGGAGGAGTTTCTCCTCTTGCTTCCGTAAAAGAATTTGTAGAAGTCAAATGCCCTAATTGCGGCGGGGAGGGAAGAAGAGAAACTGATACGATGAATACCTTTATCTGTTCTTCCTGGTATTTTCTCCGTTACTGTGATTCTGAAAATACTGAAGCAGTATTTGATATCAAAAAGGCCAAATACTGGATGCCTGTAGACCAGTATGTGGGAGGGGTTGAACATGCGATACTGCACCTCCTTTATTCCAGGTTTTTTACGAAATTCCTTTATGATCTTAAACTTATTGATTTTAATGAGCCGTTTACTAACTTATTTACGCAAGGTATGGTATTAAAAGACGGTCAAGTTATGAGCAAATCAAAGGGAAATACGGAAGAGGCAGACCCTCTTATAGAAAAGTATGGAGCTGATACAATAAGGGGTACTATTCTCTTTGCCGCGCCGCCCGAGAAAGAGCTTGAGTGGAGCGAAAGAGGAATAGAGGGTATTCACAGGTTTTTAGGCCGGGTGGAAAGGTTTATTGATAATACCATGGTTCTTATTCAAGACGCAAAGCCTGTGGTTCCGGAAAAGCTTCCGAAAGAACTTAAGACTTTCTATGTTAATCTTAATAAGACCATTAAAAAGGTTAAAGAAGATGTAGAGAAGGGCTTTCATTTTAATACTGCAATAGCTTCTCTCATGGAATTTACGAATTTTCTCTATGCTTTTGTCCCGCCGGAAGGACAAAAAATGTCCGTTGAATACAGAGCCCTGCTCAAGCTGGCAGCCGAAGATCTGATTCTTCTGTTGGCTCCTTTTACTCCGCATATTTGTGAGGAGTTATGGGCAAAGCTGGGTTATAAGGAAAGTATTTTTTTAAACAAACTGCCGGATTTTGATCCTGCTTTTGTCAATACTGAGGAAAAAGAAATACCTGTGCAGGTAAACGGAAAGTTAAGAGGAAGAGTTTCCGGTGTTCCTGTTGGTGCGTCCAGGGAAGAGGTTGATATTCTAGCCAGGGCATTGCCTGCGGTCACTGCTTCTATTACCGCTGCTTTAGCAGCTTCGGGCAAGAAGGAGGAAAAAATGAAAATTATTTATGTGCAGGATAAATTAATTAACTATGTGACGCTATGAGTAAAGAAGAATTATATCAATTTAAATATAATTTTCTGAATCTCAGATGGCTTATTGTAATTGCGGCCGCCTATATGTCCGTATTTTCCGAGACTAGCAGCGGCCTGCTGTTTGTCAATTATGTTAATATTCTTGTATTATTCTTTATCTTTTCCAATATTATTCTTTATTTCATTTCATTGGATTATTTTAAGGAGAATATTTTCAGGTATATTATTTTTATCGGGGATATAATCCTTGTTTCCCTCGGGATTTTCTTTACGAAGAGCGCCGGTACGGATTTCTTCCTTCTTTATTTTCTGGTAATTGTCATAACGGCTCTCGGGAAAGACATTAAGGCAAGCATAATAGCGACAATTGTAGCTTCCCTTCTTTATTTCTGGCTCTTGGTTGAAAAAGATGTGAATATCTATGATGTGAACATATATATGAGGATACCTTTTCTTTTTGTGGTCGGGCTTTTTACGGGTTTTCTTTCCGAAACCGTGAAGAAGGAGGAGACGCATATAAAGGATCTCCGCCTTATTCTGACTATTACCGATATAATGAATGAAAATATTGATTATGATAGTATGGTGCAGCTTTTGGATCCTCTTTTTGAAAAAATTAATGTGATAACTGACTGGGAAATTGCGGTTTATGATAAGGCGACGAGAAAATTCAAGTTTCTCCGCGAGGATGATGAAATATCGGCAAGCGAAATGGATCCGGAGATTGTAGACTTGCTTATTAATCAGGCAAAGATTTATAAAGGCAAAAGTTTTATCTATTTCCCTCAGGCCCGGGAGAAAAAAGTTACCGGTTTTCTTCGGGTTAAACCGAAAAATATGCAGGAATTTTCCGAGCAGGACTATGATCTCTTCATGACTCTGGCCGGGGAATTCGCGCTGGTAATAGAAAGAAACAAGCTGTATGAGGAAATTAAACACTTGTCTGATCTGGATCGCCTGACGGACTTGTATAATTACGGGTATTTTTTGGAGCAGTCGGATATCAGGGTCAACAATAAAAAAGATTTCGCGATTGCAATGATTGATCTGGATAATTTTAAAACATATAATGATACTTACGGACATGTCGCGGGTAACGCATACCTGAAAAATATTGCGGATAATTTTAAGTCTGAATTAAAAGATTGTTTGCTGGCTCGTTACGGCGGGGATGAGTTTGTAGTGCTGAGAGATGGAGAGAATAAAGAGATAGATGTTTTTCTTAAAAACTTTAAAAAAGCTATGGATACCAAATTTGTTGAGTATGAGAAGAATATAAAAGTAACGATGAGTATCGGTTATGCTCTTTTTCCTAAAGACGGAAATACGGCTGAAGAGGTTTTGTCAAAGTCCGATAAATCCCTTTATAAAGCAAAGCAGGCGGGAAAAAACAGAATAGCGTACCTGTAATAGAGCAGAAAATCGAACAATCGAAAATAGAGAATAGATAATGCAGGCAGGAGAAGCTCTGCCGAATGTATTAACAGTTTGGAATGCTGGGTTTTTACTTGAGTTTTGCTGTAAAACAAAGTACAATTGCATAATCAGCAATTAGCTATTAGCAATCAGTAATTATATTTTTCGGAGGGGGATATGAAGAAAGTTTTATTTCTTATTGCAGGGCTAGTACTTCTAACGGGGTGTGCTTCCATGAAATCGAACCTGGATCCGGAGATTAAAAAGATCACTATTCCGGTGGTCATAAACGGTACTTCCCAGTACGGGATAGATACTGAAATGACCGACTTTATCATAAAACAATTCCTTATTGACGGCCGGCTCCAGGTGGTTGCTAAGGATCAGGCAGATGCTCTTCTTGAAGGGACTATACGTCAGTACCAATTGCAGCCGATGGCGTATGATGTTAACAATGTCATTATCTCCTACAGGGTTAAGATAATTCTTGATGTTAAATTTACCAATCTCAGGACGGGTAAAATAATGTGGGAACAGAAAGAGATTGGCGGAATTGGCGGCGGGGCTACCACTTTTACGGTGCAGGGAACCAACATAGAAACTGAATCTGTCGCCAGGCAGCGGGTTTACAGATCTTTGGCGGAAGGGATTGTCAACAGGGTTATCTATGGCTGGGAAAATTATTAAACCTGTAACTCCGGTTTACTTTATTGCCGGCAATGACGAGTATAATAAAGATATAAAGGTAAAAGAAATATTAAAAAAAATTTTGCCCGCTGAAAATAAGGATTTGAATTATACGGAAATAGAATGCAAAGGGAAGGCGGACGAAGAAGAAGACGGCGAAACGGTTGAAGGTGAAGCAGGAGAAGCCGTATGCCGGGCAAAAAGTAATTTTGTATTTGATTTTGATTCAACGATGAGGACCGTGCCCTTTCTGGCGGAAAGGCGGGTTGTTGTTATCCGTGAGTTTGAAAAACTGCGAAAAGACCTAAAAGACACGCTTCTTGAGTATATTAAAGCCCCGGTGGAATCCACTGTTTTAATATTGGTAAGCAAAGATGTGAAAAAAAATGATTTTGAAAAAAGGGCTGCTTACAAAAAAATATCCGCAGCAGCCTCCGCGTCAACGTATACTTACTATCGGTTATATCCCAATCAACTCGTCGCTGAGATAAAAAAGAAATTATCTAAACTTGGAAAGTCAATATCTCCGGAAGCTGCGGACGTTCTTGTCGAGAGAGTCGGAAGCAATATGAGGGATCTTGATGCGGAGATAGAAAAAGTAATTCTTTATATCGGAAACAAGAAGCAAGTGGATGAAGCAGATGTGGAGTTTCTGGTCAGCGGCCTTGACACGAAAAATATATTTGACTTTGTTAACGCGCTTGCGGAAAGGAACCTGTCCAAGTCATTAAAAATAATTGACGAGATATTCTATGTTTATGATAAACATGCCGCGGGTCCTATGATTGTAGGGGCTGTTTATGGGCATTTCAAGAAGATCTGGACGGCAAAAGTACTTCTTCGATCGGGCATTCCGGAAAACTCCATTGCGGGAAAACTCGGAGTGCATCCTTACTTTGTTTCTGGGCTTTTAAGCCAGTCCCGGGCTTATAATGAAAAACAGTTAAGGGTGATTTTTACGGAGCTTGCAAAAACAGATAAAGAAACCAAGGGAAAATCGGGGAAGATGCCTTCGCAGGTTATTGAAAGCCTGGTTTATAAGTTATTGTTAAAATAAAAAGTTCTGAAATGTAAGACGTTACGGGCTTTTGGACGATTGTTGAAAGTTTGCAAGTAAAAAAGAAAAACCGCCGGTTTTTAAGCGGCGGTTTTTTAAAATCAAAGTATTATTTACTCTTGAGAGAGTTTACGTATCTCGTGTATTTGGAAACCTTTCTTGCTCCGGTGTTTTTTGGGAAAATATTTTTTAGAGTGGCCCTTTGAATGTTAGGAAGTAAAGTTTTGAGTAACTTAGCGGCTTCTTCATGAGTTTTTAAACTGAGAAGCTTTTTTTCTACAACTCTGAGTTTATGTTTGGCCAACTTGTTAATCAGGGTCATTTTCTTGGTCTTTCTTGCTGCTTCTATTGATGATTTAAGTAACGGCAACTTTACACCTCCTGAGATTTTACTGCGAAAAGCAGTATAAAATACTCAATTAATATAGCAAAAAAAAGATGTATAAGTCAAGGTTTAAACGAACCTGTGGGTGGGTAATGACTGAAAAACTGAAGAAAATAGGCAGGAATGCTGCGGTAATGACCCTGGCGACAGGATTAAGCCGTATTCTCGGCCTTGTACGGGATCAGATAAATGCCGCATTATTTGGAGCGGGCTTTGTATCCGATGCTTTTTATGTTGCCTACAGGATTCCCAATATGTTCCGCGATTTACTCGCGGAAGGGGCCTTAAGCTCTGCTTTTGTTCCTGCTTTTACAGATTATATGAATAAGGGAGGAAAGGAAGCAGCTTATAGACTGGCGAACCTGGTTATCAGTATTCTCTGCGTTCTGTTTTCCGTACTTATAATTCTTGCCTGGTTTTTTACTCCTTTGCTTATTAAAGTGATAGCTCCCGGCTTTGCGCTGGAGGGGATAAAACTCGCTGTTTTGCTTACCAGAATATTATTTCCTTTTATAGCTTTCATGGGTTTTGCCACTGTAATTATGGGTATGCTGAATTCTGAGGGACATTTTACCGTTCCGGCGCTTGCTCCCGCTATAGGAAACCTTGTGATGATAATTACCGGTGTCGCATTATGCCCTCTTTTTTCAAAAGCACAGGAGACACAAGTCATAGTCTGGTCTTTTGGCGCGCTTTTCTCCGGGTTAGTTCAGGTATTGATCCAATTACCGATAATATATAAAAAGGGTTTTCAGCTGCGTTATCAGCTGGATTTTAAAGATCCCGCGATAAGGCAGATGGGCCGCGTAATGGCGCCGGCAATATTTTCCAACTCCATAGGACAGATAAATATTGTTTTTGTTAATACTTTTCTTGCTTCCCTGCTTGGTTCGGGAGCGATAACCTATATTTATTACGGCTTCCGTCTGATGCAACTCCCTATCGGCTTGTTTGGCGTGGCTATTGCCACAGCTTCTTTTCCGATGTTCTCCTCTTTTATAGCCCAGGGGAAGATTGAGGAAGCTAAGGATACGATTTCCTCCTCTGTCCGCCTTTCTTTATTTATAACCGTCCCGGCGACGCTCGGATTGATAGTATTGAGCCGTGATATAACCGACCTTTTGTTCCGCCATGGTAATTTTACCGGTGAAGCCGCTAGAGCTACAGCGGTTGTAACCGTCTATTATGCTCTCGGTCTGTCTCTTTTTTCTCTGAATAAGATCCTAACCCCCGCGTTTTTTGCTCTCAAAAAATCCACCGTTCCTGTTATTTGCGGCATAGTTGCCATACTTACAAACGGACTATTTAGCATTATTTTGATGGAAAAAATGAGTTATGCCGCTCTTCCTCTGGCTAATACCATCTCAACTTTGTTGAACTTTGCAATGCTCTATTATTTTCTAAGAAAACAGATGGGGGCTCTTGGCGGGAAAAATATTCTAAAAACATTTTGGAAAGTTCTTCTTGCTTCGTGTATAATGGCTGTAGCTGCTCGGGTTTGCGCAGAACTGATGAACGGCATGTTTAATCAGGGCTTAACGAAAAGGATAGTAATCGTTCTGGTGCCGATAGTTCTGGCTCTGCCTGTCTATCTCAGTCTGGCGCGTTTGTTGAAAATAGAGGAAGCAAAAATGTTTACGGAAGCAGTTTTTCGGCGAATAGGCAAGTACAGGAAGAACGGATAGGACGTTTACTTGAATTCAAGGGAAAGCCAGGACCGTAAAGTATTTTGTATCAGAGGAATTGCTTTTCCCTAGGAGAGTAAAAAAATGAGAAAGTTTTTTTCAAAAACAATACTTTTACTGATATTTATCTGCGGTATTCTAACAGCGCAGGAAATTTGTGATTTTGCGCTTTTAAACGGACGGGTTATGGACCCGGAATCAAATACGGAGGAAGTTAAAAATATCGGAATACGGCGGGGAAAAATCGTCTATGTTGGAACAAAAGGTGTCGAATCAAAGCGTTCGCTTGATGTTTCCGGCTTGGTAGTCTGTCCCGGTTTTATTGATTTCTTATCGTATGATCAAAATGGAACTGGAGAATACTATAAAGCCGCTGACGGAGTTACGACCAATCTTTCTATGCACGGCGCGTCCATGGCTAACTTTCGAAAGCTCTGGGTGCGGACCAGGGGCGGGCTGTATTTGAATCAAGGAGGCGCTGTCAGTCAGGTACGCCTTCGTTATTCAGTTGGTCTTATGGGCGCTTATGATAAGCCGACGACGGAGCAGGTGGCTAAGATGTGCCGGCTCGCGGATGCGGCGCTTGCAAACGGGGCTTTAGGGCTCAATTTTAGCTTTGAGTATTTACCGGGGACTACTGCTGAAGAAGCGATAGCTCTTGCAAAAGTCGTAAAAAGGTACGGCGCTCTCTGCACGGCGCACCTGAGGTATTCAACGATGTATGAAAAAAAGACTAATATCGATGCCATTTTTGAAGCTATAGATATAGCGAGAAAGACGGGTGTTTCTTTCCAAATAAATCATATTAACAGCACCGGCGGGACTTTTTCCATGAACACCTCTCTGGAATTGATAAAAAAAGCGAATGATGAAGGGCTTGATATTTCTATGGATATGTACCCCTATAATTCCTGGGGAACTTACCTTGCTTCTGCAAGGTTTGACGGGAACTGGCAAAAAAGGTTTAATATAACGTATAAAGACCTCCAGGTGGCAAATACTTCAGAGCGCTTAACTGAAGAGAAATTTAAAGCGATACGGGAAATGAAACGCCCTGATAACAATCCTTTGACCGTCGCTTATGCTATCCCGGAAAAAGAGATTATTACAGCTCTGAAATTTCCCGGGATGATGATAGGAAGCGATACTATAGTCGAGATTGAAAAGAATAATCATCCCAGGGGCGCCGGTTGTTACGCCAGGTTAATACAAAAATATGTTAATGAAGAAAAAGTCATAACGCTGATGGAAGCTGTAAGAATGAGTTCGTACCTTCCCGCGAAACGGCTCGAGAACATTTCTTCTGCCATGAAAAATAAAGGAAGAATAAAAGCCGGGGCGGATGCGGACCTGCTTGTCTTTGATCCGGATAAAGTAAGAGAAAAATCTACGGTGGAAGACCCGGCGCAATACTCGGAAGGCTTTGACCTTGTTCTGGTAAACGGAGAGATTGTTAAAGACAAGGACGGGATAAGGAAAGGAATTTTTCCGGGCAAGCCCGTTAAAAGAGATATTTACCCTTTATCAGAGAAAAAGTCAGATGTTACAAAATGAGCATGCTGTTAAAGTAAAATACGGATGGATTAAATTAACCTATTCTGATAAAGGTATAAAAGAAATATCTTTCCCAACAAAAAGAAAACCTGTTATTACTTCGCGAAATCCGCCTTTATTTATAAAAAAACTTAAAAAGGGGCTGAAAGCTTACTTCTATGCGAAAAGAACAAGTTTTTCCTGTCCTTTTGATTTTAAAAAATTTACAAAATTTCAAATAAGAGTTTGGAATGCAGCGAAGAAGATTCCATACGGAGGGACCAGGTCGTATTCCCGGGTTGCAAGAAGGATCGGGAAACCCGGTTCTGCTCGCGCTGTAGGAAATGCCCTCGGTAAAAATCCCTGTCCTATCATAATCCCCTGCCACCGGGTTATTAAAAATGACGGAACTATAGGCGGGTTCTCAGGAGCAAAAAGCTGGAAGAAAATACTTCTCGACTTGGAACGTTCAAAATGAATGAAAAATCAACGGCCATAGGCTTGATTATTATTTTTCTTGTTTTAACGGGAATGCTTTTCTTTTTTTCCCCGGGGGAAGGCAGTCTTTATCCGCCCTGTCCTACTCATTATTTAACAAAGTTTTCCTGCCCGGGGTGCGGTTCTTTAAGAGCTGTTCATAATCTGCTTCACGGAAATATAAAAGCAGCGTTCTTCTTTAATCCGTTGATTGTGCTGGCTCTTCCTTTACTGGCAGTGTGGTTTTTGCTTTATCTTTTAAAGCTGTTTTTAAAGGTAAAACTTCCGAAAATTACCGTAAAACCCGCTGTTTTCTGGCTGATAATTTCTGCTATAATACTCTTTATGATACTGAGAAATTTACCTTTTTATCCGTTTAACTTATTTAAGTCATGAACCATTCATTCTTCAGGTTCATGGCGTGTCATGAATCCTATGTGGTTCATGACCCTGCACCTGAACGTATTGAATGGTATAGGGTCAAAGGAGGCCTATGATAAAATGCAAAAGTTGCGGTAAAGAAAATGATGATAACCTGTGGAAATGCGAAGCTTGTAATTTTTCTTTGCAGGACGAACCGGGTCCTCAAGTTGCTAAGCTAAAACCAAAAAATTATACGGTTATTTCAATATTACTTATTCTCTTCTGTGTCCCTACCGCTGTCGTATCTTTTATTTATGGGATGAAAGTAAACTCCAGTTTTTTGAGCGGCAAATATGAGGAAGCGGAAACGTATGCCAAAAAAGCCAAACTCTGGGTTTGGCTCTCCGTCGGTATCGGGGTAATCCTTATGATTATCTTCATGATGCATGTAGCTAGTATATATAAAGAAATGAGTCCATTAATGGACAAAGAGATGCAAAAGATTCTCGGGGAGTAATTAAGTACCAGTCCTTTAATTGTAGGGACAAAGATTGCTTGTTTTGCGGGCCAACTGATAATCCTATTGACAAGTAGCCCGATATTATGTATACTTGGTTATGATAAAAAGACAACTTACTGAAAAGATACTGAAGCTCACCTCAAAATACCCGGTGCTTACGATAACCGGACCAAGGCAGTCGGGTAAAACAACACTTGTAAAATCTGTTTTTAAGTCATACAAATATGTATCACTTGAAGACCCTGATGTAAGAGAAGCTGCAATGGAAGACCCAAGGCGATTTCTGCAGGGGGCGTCGGAATCAGGGCTTATTGTAGATGAGGCGCAAAGAGCTCCTGACCTTTTCTCCTATATTCAAACGTATGTCGACAATTCTGCTGCCGAAGGCAGGATAGTATTGACAGGATCACAGAATTTTCTTCTTATGGCAAGAATCTCGCAGTCATTGGCGGGAAGGACTGCTATATTTAAACTTATGCCTTTTAGTCTTGCTGAGCTTTCGGATGCCGGTTATAAAATGGATAACTCAGGGGAATATATATTAAAAGGGTTCTACCCAAGAATATATGATAAAAAACTTGAACCTATTGAATGGTACCCGGGATATATAAATACTTATCTGGAGAGAGATGTCAGGCAATTGAAAAATATTTCAGATATAAGTTCTTTTCATCGGTTTATAAGGATGTGTGCGGGTAGAACGGGCCAACTTTTAAATTTGTCTTCTTTGGGTTCCGAATGCGGAATAACACATAGTACGGCAAAAGCCTGGATTTCCATGCTGGAAGCCAGCAGTATAGTTTACCTCCTGCGGCCGTATCATACTAATTTCAATAAACGGCTTACTTCAATACCTAAGTTATATTTTTATGATACAGGGCTGGCCTGTTCTTTGTTGGGCATTAAGAATATTAAGGAGTTGATTTCTTCTCATTTCTACGGTCAATTATTTGAGACTTTCATTATCTCGGAAGTTTTGAAGAATAGACTGAACAAGGCGGAGGATCCAGACTTGTATTTTATCAGAGAAAATCATGGAAAAGAAATAGACTGTTTAATACAGGAAGGTTCCGATCATGTTATCGGCGTAGAAATTAAAGCCGGCTTCACCGTCAACGAAGACTATTTCAGCGGAATTAAATATTGGAAAGAGCAGTCGAACAATCTGATTTCGTCTGCGTATGTTATCTATAACGGAGATGAAGCCCAAAAAAGAAAATATGCCGAAGTCATCCCGTGGAACAGAGTAGCAGGTATTTGAATGCAGGAGTTTGGCTGCTTTGAATAGCTTGTTGAAAAAGCCTAAAGAAAAGTATAAGCTGTGGAAAATAATTGAAACTGTTTTTTTATTGAAAGA
>JAZDIO010000155.1:0-21025 GCA_043804965.1 Candidatus Firestoneibacteriota bacterium
TTACTTCAAACCATTCTTTAAACATGGAAAAGGTTCTGTTCTTCGGCCAGTCTTTTTCATTCGTCCACCAAGCTTCAAGCTCCTCCTCAAAAATCTCGGGAAATACAGCTTCTATGCGGTCGTTTATCTCCTCCGGAGCCAGGTCGGGAATCAGATAGACAGTCGCATCCATCTCCGTACTATTGAAGTTTTTCTGTTCCTTCGGAACTCCGTCATCAATGCTGTTTGCCCAATCCCAGTAAGGTTTTAACGGTTTTACAATTAAAGCTGTCCGGTTAACAGAGGGATAATCCTGCATAAAAACTCCCTTTATAAGATAATTACAAATTACAAAGGACAAGTGACAATATATGGAAGTATATTTAAATATTTCTACATTATATTGTAATTCGTAAATTGTACTTTGTCATTTTATTTGTTTTCTTTACTCCATTGTTACAGATGTAGTTTTCCAGTTTTTATCTTTATCTCTTTCGCAGCCGATAGAAGCAATTTTCTTTTTTTCTTTTCCGTTTGTTATCACCGCTACATTGATCTTTATAAAGGCTTCGTTTCCCTGTATAACGCAGGATTCTATTTCCCCGACTTTAAAGCTCTTGCCCTCTTTTGTTAAATTCGCCTCGCAGTATTCTTTTACCCCGTTAAACGCGGCTTTTTTCGCATCAGGTCTGTCAACAACCTGCGAACAGGAAATCAAAAATAACACGGAGAACAAAATAACCGGAAGGTTTCTTAATTTTCTCATTTTGCGCTCCTATTTTATTATTTATAAACACTCATTATTGTAACCGCTAAGCCCTGAACCATTTGCCATACTCAGGGACAGAGTTAAAATTTTTTTATTAAAGTAGAAAAATTTTTAACCGACTTTTTTAATTCTTTTAAACTTCCGTTATTATAAATTACTATATCCGCTTTTTTTATTTTTTCTTTCAAGGAAAGCTGGTTTTTTATTCTTCTGAGAGCATCGGCTCCGGTATGTCCCTTTTTAATAAATCTTTTAATCTGATTTTTCTTTGACGAGGCCGTTACTACAATAATATCCGCCATTTTCTGCATACCGGCCTCAAATAATAAAGGAGCTTCAAAAAACACTGTTTTTGATTTTTTTTTAAAAGCTTTAATTTCCTTTTTCAGGGTTAATATAATTTCCGGATGCGTTATATTTTGAAGCAGTCTCCGTTTTGCAGAATTATTAAAGATAAGCGCGGCCAGTATCTTCCTGTTTATAGAGCCGTCTTTTGTAAGAATATGTTTACCGAAAGCTTTAACAATTTTTTTATATGCAGGCGTTCCCGGCCTTACTATACGACGAGCTATTTCATCCGCACTTGTAAAATATTTAAAATCTTTTCTAAGCAGGGCGGCAACCGTGCTTTTTCCGGTTGCTACCCCTCCGGTTATGCCGATAACTATATTTTTACTTGCACTCACACCAGTTATCCCCCGAGTTAACATCTGCTTTAACAGGAACTTTCAGTTTGACCACATTTTCCATAGTTTCTTTTACGAGTTTTTTTAAGCTTCCTGCATCCTTCTCCGGACATTCAAGAATCAACTCATCGTGCACCTGAAGAAGCAGGCGTCCTTTAAAACATTCTTCTTTTATTATACGATATAAATTTACCATTGCAAGTTTAATAATATCCGAAGCAGAGCCTTGAATCGGGGCGTTTAGGGCAATTCTTTCCGCGAACTCCCTTATGTTTTTATTTTTACTCTTAATATCGGGAATATACCTCTTTCTTCCAAACAGCGTTTCCGCAAAACCGTACTTTTGCGCTTTCTCCTTAGATTCCCGCATAAACTTCTCCACCCCCGGATAGTTTATAAAATAGCTGTCGATATATTTCTGCGCTTCGGTCCTGCTGATTTTTAATTGTTTTGCCAGTCCAAACGCGGAAATTCCGTATATAATGCCGAAATTAACGGTTTTGGCAATACGCCTTTCGTCGTCGGTGACCCTCGTTTTTTCCCTCTTAAATATTTCAGCAGCCGTCCGGCTGTGAACATCTTCGTCTTTGCTAAAAGCGTCCATCAGATTCACATCGCCCGAAAAATGCGCAAGTATTCGAAGTTCTATCTGCGAATAATCTGCGGAAATTATTTTCCAGCCTTTTTCCGAAGCGATAAAGGCTCTTCGTATTTCCTTCCCGATTTCCGTTCTCACCGGGATATTTTGTATATTCGGATTTAAACTGGATAATCTTCCTGTTGCCGTACCCGTCTGGTCAAAGGAAGTATGAATTTTGTTTTCTTTATCCGCAAGCAGAGGCAAGGCGTCTATATAAGTATTCTTAAGTTTTGTCAGCTGCCTGTATTCCAGCAAATACGCGGGCAGCGGAGATTTTACGGAAAGCTCTTCCAGCACTTCAACATCAGTAGAGGCGCCCGTCTTCGTTTTTTTAATAACCGGAAGTTTAAGTTTTTCAAACAATATTTTTCCCAGCTGCTGCGAGGAATTAATATTAAATTCCTCCCCCGCAAGCCCGTAGATATTTTTAACCAGTCCGGAAAGTTTACTTTCCAGAACCCCTGACAGTTTCTTCAAATACAGAAGATCAAGTTTAATCCCCGTTTTTTCCATGGACGCAAGCACCGGCACCAGAGGCATTTCTATTTTTTCGAATAATTCCAAGAGTTTTTGCTCTTTTAATTCTTTTTTAAGTTTTTCTTTTAAAGCAAGTAAAAAACAAATCTCCTCTTTTTCTGCGGGGTTTTCAGACAAATATCTGAATATTATTTCGGCAGGGGCATAGCTTCCGCGGTCGGGATTCAGAAGATAGGCGGCCAGCATACAGTCAAAAACCTCTCCCTCGGGGAGCTTCCCGTTATATTCTCTAAGAAATTTCTTATAATCAAAAAAACAGAACGCTATATTTTTATCCAAAAACAGATTTTCTGCCGGAATTTCATCGTATTCCAGCCTGGCCCCTGCCCGATCAGAATACGAAAAAACCATTTTCCCTGCCTCCAGACTTACGGCTGCTTTTTTAAAAGTTCTTATTTTATCAAATAATTCCTTAACTTCTTCTTTGCTTTTTAATTCAAAAATATTTGATTTTGTTTTTTCTTCTTCAGAAAACAGGGTTATTTCCTCGCTTTTTTCCGGAGCAACCCCGAGTTTTTTAAATTCTTCCCGCAGAGAGGTAAATTCCAGCTCTTCCAATCTGGAAATAACCGCCTTTACATCCGGGCTTTTTATTATAAGGTCCTCTATTTTTATTTCAAGAAGCGGCTCTACAAGTGTCGCCAGCTGTCTGCTGAAATAAGCCGATTCTCTGCCTTTCAGCAGTTTTTCCTTTAATTTTTCACTCTTTACTTTCTCAAGATGAGCATAGATATCATCCAAACCTTTAAATTCTTTAAGAAGCTCCGAAGCCGTCTTTTCCCCGATACCGTCAACTCCGGGGATATTATCGCTGGCATCCCCGAGAAGCGCCAGAAAATCTATCATTTGAAGCGGCGTTATCCCATATTTTTCTTTTACTTTTTTTGAGTCATATATATAATCATCTTTATGCGCGCTCATTATCTGAATATTCTCGTTAACAAGCTGAAGTAAATCTTTATCGCCTGTTAAAATTAGCACTTGTAACCCGGCCTTTTCCCCTTTTTTCGCAAGATAGGCTATTATATCGTCAGCTTCATACCCGGAAAGTTCAAAGGACGGCATATTAAAAGCTTTTATCAGTTCTTTCACAACCGGTATCTGGACAATTAATTCTTCCGGAGGCGGCTCTCTGTGCGCTTTATAATCCTTAAAAGCCTTATGGCGGAAGGTGGGCCCTTTTGTATCAAAAGTGAAGGCAAGGTACTCCGGTTTATATACTTTTAGTATTCTAAATAAAAGACGCGCAAAGCCGAATACTGCGTTGGTTGGCGCGCCTTTTGAGGTCCTTAAATATTTTATTGCGTAGTAACTGCGGTAGAGATATGAATTACCGTCTATTAAAAATAGTTTTTTCTTTTTCTCCGTCATCAATCGGCCCCGCTCAGTGTTCAACCGCCCTTATTTGTCTGACAGGTGAAACAGAGTTTTGCCTGAGGCAGTACACTCAGGCGGTTTTTGTTGATCTTTTTATTGCAGGATTCACAGGTTCCAAAAGTCTTAAGAGCTATTTTCTCAAGGGCGCAATCAATTTCCTCAATCTGCCTTTTTTCGGCATCGCTTAAATTATGCAGGAACTCCGTATCATAGGTGTCGCTCGCCAGATCCACGGAATCTTTAACTTCATTAAAATCTATTTTTTTGCTGTCATCAAGATTTTTGTTAAGCTCTTCAATGAATTCTTTTTTTTGGGAAAGGAGAAGCCTTTTGTATTTTTTCAAGTCCCGCGCCGGAAGTTTTACAGGTTTTACAGCAGCAATTTTTTTTACTTTTACGGCTTTTTTTATTTTAACAATTTTTCCTTTCTTCGGCTTTAAAGCCGCTTTATTCTTCGTCTTCTTCATTTGATATCTCCTCAAAATGGCAGTCTTCAAAATAAATGCACTTTTTGCAGCAGCCTTCAAGCAGTGTTCCGGATTCGCTGCAGTTTTCGTAATACGGACATTCATCGCAGCAAAATAACAAGTTCGCGACCCTCCCTTCTTAGTAAATATTTCAGCCCGTTTCGGCTAAATTAAATCCAAGACCTTGGACTTGCCAAAATGACTATCCTTTGTACCCTATTATTTTGCTAACTTCAAGTATATTATTCACCAATTCCGGCTCATGTTTTGTTTCGTGAACAACTTTAATAAAATTGAGATTTTTATCATCCTGGCCGTTAATAATAGTGCCCATATCCTTTAAAAACATGAGATACTCATAAACTTCTTTTGTTATTCTTTCGCCCGGAGTAAGAAGCGGAATCCCGGGAGGGTAGGGACAAACCACCTCTGCGCTTATCATGCCTATGGCTTCTTTAAAATGCACCTTTCTTGTAATAGAAAAAGCTGCTTCCCTGGGCGTTAGGACCACTTCGGAGACAATATTCGGAAATTGGACGCTTTTGATGGCATTTACAATTTTTTCATTTTTAACATAATTCTTTTTGATATCCTTAAGAGCATAATTAAGTTTATATATATCATTTTTAGTGTTTCCCAGGGTAATTATTGCAAGCAAGCTTGTCGGGGTGGCAAACTCCACTTGAATATTGAATTTTTTATTTAGGAGTTTCTGCACCTGATAACCCGTATCCCCCGCTCCGGTCACGTCAATGTTGAGCTTTGTAACGTCAATACCAAAAATACCTTCGCGCCCTATGGCCTCCCGGCCAAAACACCCTATTCCCTGGGCTTTAATCCCTTTTCTCGCTTCTTCCGCCAGGGCAATGACTTTTGAAAGAATTTCCCGTCCCTGAGTCGCCATCTGCATCCGGGCAACATCGAGCGAGGCCATCAATATATACGAGGGCGAAGTAGTATGTAAAAGCTGAAGGATTCTTTTTAATTTCATAAGGTCTACGCTTTTTCTCGCAAAAAGCATCGAAGCCTGGGTCATCCCCGATATAATTTTATGACTGCTTTGAACACAGATGTCAGCGCCTGCTTCCATCGCGGAAGTCGGAAGGTCAGGATGAAACTTAAGATGCGGGCCGTGCGCTTCATCAACCATAATAATTTTTTTGTGATTATGCGCTATTCTTACAATTTCCCTAATATCCGTTGTTATACCGTTGTAAGTGGGGTTAGTCACCAGTATGGCCTTTACGTCGGGATGCTGATGCACTTTTTCCAGAACTTCTTTGGGGGTAATATTGGTTATAACCCCCAGTTCTTTGTCAAACCCGGGATATACGTAAACCGGTATAGCCCCGCTCAATATAACCCCGGCTATTACGGATTTATGCGCATTTCTCGGGATTATTATTTTGTCCCCCGGCATACATGCGGAAAGAATCATCGCTTGATTGCCTATGGTCGTACCGTTTACCAAAAGAAAAGAAAAATCCGCGCCATACGCTTCTGCGGCGAGTTTCTGAGCTTCTTTGATCACGGTCTTCGGGTCCTGCAGGGAATCCACTTCTTCAAGCAAGGTAAGATCAATGTCAAATATTTTTGCGCCGACAAAATCTCTGAATTTCTTTGGTATGCCGTCTCCGTGCTTATGCCCGGGCGTATGAAAAGATATTTTCTTTTTTTTCGCGTAGTTAACGACCGCGTCAAACAACGGGGTTTTCAACTGCCTCTCATAAAAATCCATTTCTGCTCCCGCCCCGGATAGAGGCTTCAACAAATTTCGTTACTAAGAATTTAAACCGCCTGGTTTTCGGCCGGCGGTTTATTTGCATTAACATTCCTTTCTGATTTAAACACTGACTTTGTAGTAAAGTATATCACTTTTCAGAAGAATGTCAATACTTTTTGAAGCAGGGAAGGAACCCCTCCGTTACAAAGGGGGCGCAGTTTAAACCTGCGCAATTTGGCAGTCCGGCCTCAAGCGGAAATAATCTAAAAACTTCTTATCGTCGAAACTCCGCGGGTAAGAGGCTGCGCCAAAAAGTATTTGCCGGATTTAGGCCGTTCCGGCAAAGACAGGCGCAATTGGCAAGCTCGGAGAATTTCATTTTCTTACTTCAAATTTTAAGGGAAGGCGGAAAACCACGGTTTTTCCCATTTTCTCGGGCAGAGGTCTGAAGGGAGAAGCGGCTCTAACGGTACAAACTGCTTCATTGTCCAGGGCATCATCCCCCGACGAATAAAATACCTTAATTTTATTCACTATTCCGCTGCCTTCTACCGTTATCTCAAGCAGGGTTTTACCTTCACTGCCTTCTTCCAAAGCTTTTTTAGGGTATCTTTTAAATCTTTCGATCCTCTCCTTAAAAGCAGAAAACCAGGCAGCAATCTCCGAATCCGTATCAGAATATCCGCCGCCGTCTCCTGTTTCGTCAGTTCCGGTTTTTGAAAGCCCTGAACTTTCTTTTTTCTCGGAATAAGAATTATCAACCGATTCTTCGGGAGTTTTTAACTCTTCCTTAACGGTTTTTATTTCTGCTTTAACTATCGGCGCTGTTTTCAGCGCGGGAGGTTTCGTCTTTTTAACAGGAATAGGCCTTCTTCCCTGATAATAGCTGACTTCAATCACGCGATCACAGCCTCTTTTCCCCTTCCTCGCGGGGGCAAGTGAAAGCGCGGCAAATAATAGCGCGTGTAAACCTATGGAAATCGCCAGAAATATTTTCATTTTCTTAGTTCATTATACCATGCAAGCACTCTTTAGCAAAGGGCCGGCGCTGCCTATCGTGCAGCGCCGGCCAAAAACCACGATCCATTATCTTTTAGAAACTAAGCTTCATGCCCCCGTTAAATGTTCTTCCCGGCATAGGATAGTTCTCGCGAAATTCATAAGCCGTATCTAAAATATTATCCACCGAGAAAAGAAGCGAAACTTCTTTTGTTACCATTACGTTTACTTTCGCATTTAATGTAATAAAACTTGGAAGCATTGCGGTCGAATCTCCGTTCGGGCGAACATCGTAATATTCGGAGTTTAAAGAGAGTTTTGAACCGCTCATTTTATAGGAAACTCCAACGTTCGCCTTATTATTAGCCCTGTAAATAAGAGGCGTATTCGCAGTCAGGTCCGTCGCCTTTAGCCAGGTGTAGGAGATGAACGTATTAAGATTCTCCGCCGGCACAACTTTTAATTCCGCTTCCACCCCGTACATTTCGGCTTCCCCGACATTTGAAGGCGTCCAGGTTGTTACATTCCCCGTGGAATCAACCGCGGAGGCCCATTGAATCAGATCTCTTATCTTATTATTAAAGTAAGTTGTGCGAAGTGTTGCATTTCTGCCAAATTCCAGATTGAGTCCGGCTTCCCAAGAGTTAGCTTTCTCCGGGACAAGGCTGGTATTCCCCTTTGTAATAACTGTTTTTGTCGGGTCAAACCAATCAGGATCGCTCTGGTACGGCCAGTAAATATCCGAGAAAGTCGGAGCCCTGAAAGAAGTACCGTAAGAGCCTTTAAGCTGCACGCCGTCATCTATATTATAGATAAGAGCGAACATGGGATTGAAAGTATCTCCGTACAAGGTATGTGAATCATAACGGGCAGAGGCCGTGAAAATCCAGGAACCCAGCAGATCAAAAATGTCCTGGGCAAACAAAGATCTTGTCGCGGCATTGCGCGAACCTATTGAACTCTGGTCCAGCACGCCGTAATCCCCGCTTATTCCGAGCGTTATGATATTGATACCGCCAAAATCATAAGTATAAGCTGCTTCGGTAAAGAAATTCCTTTCTTCGCTGAGCGTTTCATAGGTTGAAGCATGGAAGTTAAGAATATTTTTCATTCCGTAGACCTTGAACTTAAGGTCGGCGTCCTCTCCCAAAGGCAAACGATAATCAAAACCCAGGTTGGCTTTTTCTATTTGTTGATTATTTAACGGATTGAAAACAATCACAGATCCCGGCGCTCCGCTGTCGCATTTATAAGCGCTAAAGGTCATTCTAATATTATGGTTCTTTTCAAAAGAATAGGCGACAGACCCGTTCAGATCTTTTGATATCGCCTTGCTGTTCGCTCTCGCGCCCTCTGTCTGAAAGAAGGAACCGGCAAGATTTAAGGAAACTCCGGAAATGTTATCCGAATAAGCAAGCCGAAGATCCTTCGTCTCGAAAGTACCGTAGAGGGCCGTAAGATCCAGCGAAGGAACGGTAACTTTATCCCTGGTAATTACATTGATGACACCGCCTACTGCGCCTGCGCCGTAAAGAGACGAGGCGGGACCTTTAAGAATTTCGACTCTTTCTACATTGTCAAGATTTATAGAAGAAAGGTCCACCAGCCCTTGATAGCTGGACTTTAAAGGTACGCCGTTCAGAAGCACCAGAGTTCCCTCTGAGGATACTCCGCGTATCATAACATTCTGGGTTTGACCGGTGAAGCCGACCTTGCAGGAATCCACCCCCGAGATTTCGGACACCGCATAACCGGCGTTTTTATCTCCGCCGGCTTTTATCTTATCCTCGTCAACTATAGCAAGCGAGCCGGGAGATTCGTAGAGCGCTTTTTCCACTCTGGAACCGGTAACAACAATATCATCCAGCTGGAAAAATTCTTTTTCAGGTTTAACCGCAACTGCATCCTTTCCTTCTTCCGCAAAGGCAAATACCGCCAGCAAAAACACAAACAACAACTTTTTCATTTTACTTCCTCCTCTTTAAATATAATTACAAATTACGAATGACAAATTACAATATTTGGAGGATTATCCTCATTATATTGTACTTCGTACTTTGTCATTTGTACTTGTCATATCAGGTATGTCCTTCATATCCCGTTTGACATTACCTTTTGATTACTTTATTGTAAACACTAATAACGCTATAACTTCTGTAACTTCCACAGTAAAGCCAAAAATATCCCCTGTCGCACCTCCCAACTTCTTATCGAAGTATTTTTTAAGAATTAAGGCCGCTATTACCACTCCCGCAAAAGCAGCCAGACCCTTAAGGCCAAAAAACATTGATAAAAGCAGAGTAAAAGCATTTATCACTACAAACTGCGCGCCGGTAATGTTTTTACAGTACACCTTTCCCAGCCCGTATTCTTTCGCATAAGAAGAATATTTCATCAATATTGTCATAGAATATCTTCCCAGAACCGGGAAAAGAATAAGAGCGGGATAAAGCTTATCCCCTGCGAGGGTAATTAATATGATAATCTTCAAAGTTAAAATAAAAACAACCCATGCGGCGCCTTTCGCGCCGATAGAGCTGTCGCCCATTATCCTTAAGATATCCTCTTTTGTTCTCCCTCCGTATAAGCCGTCCACCGTATCGGTAAAACCGTCGAGATGAAACGCTCCGGTAAGAAGAAGATATACTCCAACCACAAGTATTGAAGAAACAGGGCGGGGAAAATTTCCGTCAAAAATAAAAAATGATACTGCGAGCGCGGCTCCTATAACAAGTCCGACTAAAGGATAATAGGTGGCGGATCCGGGAAGTTCTTTTTGCTTAATATCTTTTATCTTAAGCGGAATACTTGTCAGAAATTGTAAAGCTATCAAAAAACTTTTCATTTTTTCACCTCCAGAGGAATACCGGATACCATAAAAAAAACTTTTCCCGCCCGCTCCGCAAAAATACGGTTAACCCTGCCTTGAATGTCCCTGAAATCCCTGCCCAGTTTATTATCCGGCACAAGCCCCATTCCCACTTCGTTTGATACGGCTATAACGGACGCATTTGCCCCGGCGCAAAACTCGGCAATATCTTCAGCCGCTTTTAATATCTTTTCTTCTCTTTCCCCTTTCCTCATTCTGTTTGACACCCAGAGGGTCAGGCAATCAATAAGAATAACCCTGTTATTTTTATCTTCCTTTCTTAAGGAGGAAAAAAGTTCCAGAGGTTCTTCTATGGTACGCCAGCCTTTACCTCTTTGTTTTTTATGTTTTTTTATCCTTTCTTTCATTTCTTCATCCAGCTCCTGCATCGTGGCAATATATATCCTGTCTTTTACAGTCTTTACAGCCAACTCCTCAGCAAAAGAAGATTTCCCGCTGCGGGCCCCGCCGGTGATGAAGATTAGCTTACTGTTTTTTACTCCATTCATATTAAATACTCCCAGATTGCTGATTAAAATTACAAATTACGAATGACAAAGTACAATATATGGAAGATAATCTATCCTCGTTAAATTGTAGTTTGTACTTCGTACTTTGTATTTATTCTTTATTAGTGACTCCTGCATTTTCAAACGTTGCCATTTCCTTCAGTATTTTTACCGCCGCATCAATAATGCTCATGGCAAGCGCCGCGCCCGTGCCTTCTCCAAGCCGAAGCTCAAGATTTAGTATCGGTTTCAGCTTTAATGTTTCAAGAGCATACTTATGCCCGTTTTCGACGGATTGATGCGAAGAGATTAAATAATCCGCCGCTTTTGGTTCGATATTTACGGCAATGAGCGCCGCGGCAGTAGAAATAAACCCGTCAATCACCACAGGCGCTTTCCTCATGGCGCCCCCGATAATTACTCCGGCAAGCCCTCCTATTTCAAAACCTCCGACTTTTGAGAGAACATCCAATGCGTCTTTTACATCCGGCTTGTTAAGCGCAATACCTTTTTCTATAAGATCTATTTTGTTTCTTAAACCTTTATCGTCTATCCCTGTGCCGCGGCCGGTTACCGCCGGCACGGACTTACCTGTATATATAGAAGTTATAGCCGCGCTTGGCGTAGTATTTCCTATCCCCATATCCCCGGTGCCTACAATATCCAACTCCTTCTCAGCCAGCACAACATCAATACCCGCTTCTATACTTTTAATTGCTTCTCCTCTGGTCATTGCAGGGCCTTTTGTAAAATTTTTCGTGCCCAGGCCGATTTTTTTATCAATCAAGCCCTTTACGCCTTTAAAATCATAATTAACGCCCATATCTACAACTACCACCTTCGCTCCAATATGCCGCGCCAATACATTTATTCCTGCGCCCCCGCTTATAAAGTTAAGCACCATCTGCGGAGTTACTTCCATAGGAAATGCGGAAACACCCTCCCGTGAAATACCGTGATCCCCCGCCATTGTAACGACAATTTTGTTTCTTAAAACAGGGTTCCTCTTTCCCGTTATAGCTACAACTGTTTTCGCAAGCTCTTCAAGCCGCCCCAGGCTCCCGACCGGTTTTGTAAGAAAATCTAATCGTTTCTGCGTATCTGTGAGCAATGTCTTATCTATCCCTGATATCTTTATTTCGTACTTTCCTATTTGCATTTGTTTCGCTCCTTTTTCTAAAATGATTCCACAGATTGCAAAACTACCGGATTCCACTGATACAAACAAAGCATATTGTTTTTGCCTTTCTTTTTTTCAAGTTTTCTCTTTTTCTTTTTATTAGTTTTGTTTAGAATTTCGAATTTAGATCTTAGAATTTGCTTTATTGGTATTCTTTTATATCCAAAAACCAATGATCCCAGAAACCTTTTTTGAAAATGGTTTCGGTTTTTTTAATATTTATCGGTCTTTTAAATATCGGGCCGTCAATCACCAGAGTATGGAACTCTCCGTTTTCTCCGCAAGGGCAAACTCCCGCTTTCTTTAAATCCTCAATAAGTATTTTATCAAATACTCTCCCTACAAATTCTTTGCCTAATTTTCCGGCCTGAGCGGATATTATTATTGTTTTAAATCCAAGATCTACGAACTCCTCCGCTATCTTATTCACGTCTAAACCCCAAAGAGGCTCTACCGGAGAAATTCCAATATCCTTGCAAACCCTGACGATCCAATCTAAATGTTCCTGTAAAAATATATCCCCAAAAATCATACTGTCTATTCCCTTAACTGACTTCACGCTTTCTTTAAACTCTTTTTCATAGTTCTTCATATCATCGGTTACAGGGCACTTAATCACCGGAATGCCTATTAGCTCGCCCTGGAGTTTAATTATTTCATCCGATATCCCGTGGAAACAGCATCTTTTCATATCTCTTGACGCAAAGTTTAACAGTGCTTTCACTTCATACCCTTCTTTTACTGCCTTATAAAGCGCCAGGCAGCTGTCCTTCCCCCCGCTCCAGGAAGACACCGCATTTCTATCAAATCTTTTATCCACTTTTGTTTTTCCTTTTAAAACGATTCCACTTATTGCAATGCTTTTGGATTTCACTGATACAAACCTTCAACAATCGTCTAAAAGTCTGTAACGTCTAGAAGGTCCATAAAGTCTTATCTCTCTATGTCAACCTTATTTGACATCTATATATCCTTCCTATCGGGAAAAGCTTTGCTTACATTTATGAAATTTAAATGCAAGCCCAACCTCTTCCCCAATCTTTTCATACAATATTGCAGGGGCTTTTTTCCGCGTACATAAAATTGTCATTCGTAAACCGTAAATTTCTTTTGTTTAGTACTCGATTCCCTTCCTTGCTCCAATCCCTTTTTCATACGGATGTTTTATTGATTTCATTTCCGTTATTAAATCAGCTTTTTCCAGTATTCTTCTGGAGGCGTGCCTTCCGGTTAATATTAGTTCGGTTGTTTTCGCCTTATTTTTTATTATCCTTAACACCTCCTTTTCGCTTATTAAGCCGCCAAAAACACAATTATTAACCTCGTCCAGAATAACAAGATCGTGTTTTCCCTTCTTAATTACTCTTTCCGCAGCTTCATATAAAAGTTTTGCATTTTTTTTAAGCCCTTCCGGGGAAATATTTTTGTTAAACATAGGATGCGTCTGGTTATTTCTGAATATCTCAACATTTTTAAATTTCTTTGCAAGCACCAGCTCCCCGGTCTTATTTCCTTTCGCTTTTAAGAATTGAAAGATGGCGACCTTAAACCCGTGGCCTGCCGCCCGAAGCGCCAGGCCAAAAACCGCCGTGGTCTTTCCTTTGCCTTCCCCGGTGTAAACCTGCACTAATCCCTTTTTCAGCAGCATCTTTCAACTCCCTGCAATTATCTCTTTTTTTAATTTCATAGTAATACGTTCCCCTTTATAAGATTTACGTTAACTCCGTAAACTTCTCTTATTATTTTTTTTGTGACAACTTTCTTTGCCGCGCCTTCCGTATAAATCTTTCCGTTCTTTAACAGCACCAGCCTTTTACAGTACTTTGAAGCAAGGTTAATATCGTGAGAGACCATAATAACGGTTATTTTTACATTTTCATTTAACTTCCTTACAAGTTCAAGAATATCATATTGATGATTAATATCCAGATGGCTCGTCGGCTCGTCAAGAAGAAGCACCTTGGGCATTTGAGCCAGGGCTCGGGCAATAAAAACCCTCTGCCTCTCGCCGCTGCTTAATTCATCAAGGTTTCTTTCTTTAAAACGCGAAATATCCGCAAGTTTCATCGCAGAAAAGGCAATATCAACATCCTCTTTTTTCTCCCAGGAAAACCTATTAATATACGGAGAGCGCCCCATCATCACAATTTCGAATACGGTAAATGGAAATATTATTGTTTCGTCCTGCGGCACCAGCGCGATGTTTTTGGCGACAAATCTGGTATCCAGATTAAAAATATCCTCCCCCTTAAAAAACACTTGCCCTGCCTTAGGTTTCAAACCTCGGCAAAGCATTCTAAGCAGGGTGGTTTTTCCGGAACCGTTAGGCCCTATTATTCCTATAAAATCCGCTTTGGAAACGGAAAGGTTGATATTATTCAATACTTGTTTTTCTCCATAGCCAAACGTTATATTTTTTGCTTCCAGTATTTTCACTTTTTCCTCTTTAAAAGATATAAGAAAAACGGGCCGCCTAAAATTGCGGTGATCACACCCGTGGGTATCTCCGACGGCGCGATTATGCTCCGGCAAAGAGTATCCGAAAGAATTAAAAATATTCCGCCGGCAAGAGCGGAAAACGGTATAAGAATACGGTGATCGGGGCCCACAAGCATTCGTGCAATGTGAGGTATAATCAGGCCTACAAAACCGATAAGCCCGCTCACGGATACTGCCAAAGCAGTAAGCATTGAGGTTAAAACAAACAGCAGTTTTTTTACTCTTTCAGTTTTTACTCCAAGATAAACCGCGGTTTCTTCTCCCACGGCAATAATGTTTAAATCATTGCTGAATATATAGATGGCCGCCATTAAAAGCAAGGCCAGGGGAGCAATATACGGCAATAAATCATAATTTGTATTGTTTAAAGTCCCCATCATCCAAACAACTACTTCCGCAAGCCCTTTATTTGAAAGCGTGATGATAAGCATTATTAACGCGGAAAAAGAAAAGTTTATAATAACTCCGGAAAGAAGCAATGTATGCAAAGAGATTTTACCTTTAGTCCTGGCAAGGCCGTAAACTAAAAACATTGAAAAAATCGCGCCGGCAAACGCCGCGAAAGGAATAATCGGGATCCCAAAAAAGAAAAAGGGCAAACTTGAAAGTATTATTATTGCGGCTCCGAGCGCAGCCCCGCTGGAAACTCCGAGAAGATACGGATCGGCAAGGGGGTTTTTAAGAAGACCCTGAAATACCGCTCCTGACACGGAAAGCGCAGCCCCGACTAAAAGCGCAAGTAAAACCCGCGGTATTCTGACTTTAAAAAGAATATCTGAAATATTATCCTCCCATGTAACGGGAATATTTTCTTTTATTATAGGCACTTTAGAAAGCATAATCTCAAAAGCCTTTTTGGGGTCTATAGAGACTCCGCCTATAAATATACCGAGAAAAATACTGGCAATTAAAAGTATTATTCCCAGCAGTATGTAAGTTTTAAATTTATTTTTCATTTACCAACCTTTTTATTGTCTAACCGCAGTTGCCTGATTCATCAGGCGCGCTCGATTAATCGAGTAACTACAAATTATTAACTATATTGCCCTAATAGTTTTGCTGTTATTTTTCTTGTTTTTATCACTTCTCTCCGTCTCTGTCTTTCAGTTATTATTATATCTTTCATATGCGGCTTAAGCTCCAGTGTCGCCACGCATCCCTTCGCAAGCTTTCTTGATGCCTTCAGTAATTTGAAAACCTCAGCATAATCCATATTGCCTCTCCCGAGAGGCAGGTGCGAATCCTCTTCCCCGTTATTATCGTGCACATGAAGCTCCGCAACCGGAAGCGGAAGCGAATTTATATAATCAAAAAGATTCTCCCTGTCAATAAGGCCTTTTTTTACTGCAATATTCATATGCCCAAGATCCAAAAGCATCCCGAGACGTTTTGATTTTATTGCCTTTCTTATTTCTTCAAAATCAGAGATCTTTGAATTTACTATCCAGTTTTCAATACCAACTTTAACGCCTTTGATGTTCTCTAAAGTAAATTTCAACGCCCGTATGGTATTCTTTGCATTATAAACCACCTCCTGCCTTTCGCCTATTTCATCAAAAGCAGGATCAAAGCAGATATTTAAAACATATTTTTCAAGCTGGTTTCTTTTTATAAATCCTCTTATATTGTCCAATCTTGTTTTCAAATCCTTTAAAAACCTTTTTTCCCTCACGGAAAAAAATGCCAGATGAAAAGTAACGGTAAGCTTATTTCTCTTTATCGCCTCTGCCACTGCCTTCTCGCTCTCGTCTTCAAAAGAACTCCCGAGAAAGCTGACCGCGGTAAAGCCCATACCAGCCAAGCGGTCGAGGGTTTCGACAATAGATTTTTTCCGTATGTTCCAGAGTGCAATGCCAATTTTCATTTTAATATTTATCCTTTATGTAAATGTTTTGCTGCTTTTCAGTAATGTCCATAAAAGTTCCTAACATAAAAATGCACCTTGCCTGTATTTTCACATACAAGCGAGGTGCACCCGTTCTAGCTTAGCCCGCTAATTAAAAATCCGCATTTCCTTTGTTCCTCGAAGGAGGCGGTATTTCATCTTACGGTAAGGTTTTCTGACTCGAAGGTCCAGCCTACTTTTCCGCCTTCCCGTCCTTTCGAACAGTGGCTTTGGAATTTCGTCCCTTCTTACAGCACCGGGAGTGCGCCGGATTCAAACCGGCTTCCCTACACCGCAAAACAACTACCTTGGTATTCTATACAACATGAGAATATTTGTCAATACTTTTTTAGGCCATTCCAAATGTAAGGTAGCCGCATAGCTTTAGCCTGCATCACGCAAGTTAAAGTTTGCATCTACAATACATTTATTTCTCCTTATATTCGCTTTCTATCGTGTAATTATCCCCTTTTAATTCATATTTAAACTCTTTCCCTGTCATAATATCTTTTGGCACTTCATAACCAGTAACTTTTTTAATATCCTGCAACAACACGGGAAATTTACCGGTTTTAAATTTATAATACTGTACTAATAATTCTGTTTTCAGCATTATTAACTTATTCCGTTCTGTAAAAACTCGCTTTGTTATTTCCTTTAAATCATAACATAAAAAGTGGCCTTTATAAAATATAGCATACCATGGAATATTTTCATTTGTATTTTTATTTCCAACAAAATATTCTTCTTTTGAAGATTTAATTTCTACTAACATAAGCTCATTGTGTATAGCTTTCCACCTTATTATTAGGGGTTTATTTATATACCTACTGATGGCCAAGATGGCATTGGCGACCATTCCTTTATTTTTTTCATATCCATATAGCGAGTCTAAAAAGGTTTCTATCCTCGCCCTATCATTATTCAGGGAACATGTATATGTGTTGCTTTGCCTTTTTTCAATTTCCTCCAACAGTTTAATCAAATCTTCACATTGCGCTTCTGTAAGATTTTTGTTTTTCATTATCTTTGATACCATCGATATATTATCAATCGCTTCACCTATCCCTCTCGTGGAGGGGAACCATGTCTGTTTGAAATTCACAATTCCATCAACATAGTTGTATTTCTTTAAATCTGAAATTGCTTCATTTATTTTATTATCTCTCTCCTTCAAAAAAATATTAGCACAAAGCATTTTAAATGTAGCTCCGATAAAGGACGTATTTGGTAGCTGCGAATCTAAAGGATCTACCCTGTCAATTTCGACGTAAAAACCTTTGCAGTTTGCCATTTTGTTTACTAATCCTATGGCCCCTTTATGCTTTGAAATATAACTTTCCAGAAGAGAGATTTCTTTTTCATTAAATTTATCAATATTACAATTATCATAGTCGGCATAAAGCTTATTGAATGCTCTTACTTCCTCTTTACTGTAAACGCTGTTATTTTCCATGTGTTTTCGTGGAGTCCCTGCCTGCCAACAATCTGTTTCCCACCATTCCTCGTATGGCTTTATTATTTCTGCTGCATTCTCTTCCGGTAAAAGCTTCCGATTAGACTCATTTATTTTTATTATGATTTCTTCTAATGTAACAGGCATCCCGCTATCTCGTATATTTTTTAAGCTCTTTTCATAGTTTTTTGTTGCAACGACCAATAAAACAGTATGAATAATAAATAAAACCAGAATCGCACCGGCAATTGCCATAGAAATTATTTTTCTTCGTCGTTTTGACGTGTTTTTTTTGAGTATTATGTAAGAACCGACCAAAAGTACGACCGTTTGGCCAAGTAAAACAATCCACCAGAACTCCCAGAAGATCAGAAAAACAGGTGTGGCAATAAGCAGCAGCATTAAGGTTAACAAACCTGTCGCAATAATACCCTGCATAAAGATCTCCTTTAACTCTTTCTTTTAAAAATGGGATTACTAAACATCCCTTGGGCTTCCGCTATTCTCATCATTTCTAACTTACATTCTGTGTCAGCGCTGGCGCAAGCGGAATATTCTGTTACCATCAGATTTTCATGAGTTTTATTTGTGTAAATATTTACAAAGGTTAAGACAACGAAAGCGGCAGTTATAAAGGACCAATAAAGGCGGACAAATCTCCTGTTGTTAAAAATGGATTGCCCCGGTAATTCTTTTTGGATATCGGCAAGTATCTCTTTTTTAAGTCCGGGTCTCAGCGCTTTTAACTTTGTATTTTTAAAATATTTATCCATGGTTACCCCTTGTTAAACTCTTTCTTAATTTTTCTAATGCATACCTGTATCTGCTGTTTGCAGTATCTTCCGGAATATTTAATATAGACGCTATTTCTTTAAAAGTAAGGGCCTGATATTCTTTCATGAAAACCGCTTCTCTTTGCTCCAGCGGGAGCTTTAAAAGAGCTCTCTCCAAATCTTCGACTTCTTCCATAGGCAAAATATCTTTATCTGCGGTTTCCAAAATTTGCAGGTCTATATTTCCTTTTTCTACATCCCTTTTGTTTTTTCGAATAAAACTCATGGCTTCATTCCTGGCGGAGACAAACAAATAGCTTTTAACATCATCTATTTTAATATTTTCATACAACCGGCTTATTTTAAGAAAAAGATTGTGTAAAACATCTTCGGCATCCTCTTTCTTTTTCAGGATAGTCAGGAGGTAATAATATATCGGCTTTGCGTATAAATCATACATATTTTCTATATCTCCTATGATATCTTTCATTCTATTCAATTCTTCCTTTATTAATAGGACTATACGCTTGCCTATTTCCGTCTAAATCTTTTAAGTAAATAATGACTGACACAATATATGTTAATTTAGAACAATAAAATATAGGTGGCTTTAAAATCAAAAATCAATTTCGAAGGAAATCACTTCACTACGCAAGCGTGGCGGACAAGCAGGCTTGCCTCTATAATGCATTTCCATTTTTGTTATTGCGTATACTGTTTTATCCAAAGATCTGTTTCTGTGGAGTCTACACCAAGGAAACCCGTAATATAAATAACTCCTTCGGCATCAAGGCAGATTGCATTTGAGGCATCGTTTTTTCCGCTGCTATCATGTACTCTTGTCATTATATCCTTGCCTGCCGGGGAATATTTAATCATAAAAGAATCCTGCTGTGTTCTGCTTCCGGTAGTATAACCGCAGACAAAAATATTATCTTGTCCGTCTACATATATCCCGTTTGCAATATCATCCAGTTTCGCCGTTCCGGAATAGAAAATCTCCATAGTTTCTCTGCCCTCCTTGTCAAATTTCTTAATCAGAGCATCTTTACCATTCCCCGGCGAATCCTGAAATCCCGCAGTATATATATTCCCTTTAGCGTCAAGAGCTATAGCGTTAAAAGCTATCCCTTTTTTAGGCGCGGCTAATACCGCCGTTTTCCATATTTCCTTGCCGTCCGACCCGAGTTTTTGCACAAACGCTTCTGCGGATTTTCCTTTTACGCTGCTGTAGCCGCAAATAAATATTTTTCCTTCCGCATCCACCGCCACCGCTTTCACTTCGCTTTTATCTTCCGGCCCGCCGGTAATAATATTCTGCCAGATATCTTTTCCGTCTTTATCAAATTTTTTAAGCCAACCTTCCGGTTTGTTATTTTTATTTGACATAAATCCGGCAGCATATACATTGCCGGAAACATCCACCGATACTCCGTTTGCCATGGAATCCGCTTTATATTCCACCCCGATACTCTTCATCCATTTTACGTTCCCGCTTGCTCCCCATTTTTTTATCCATATATTTTTTTTAGGACCTTTCACAGTTTCATATCCGGCAACAATTACATTTCCCTCAGAATCTGTTTTTATTCCCTTTCCTTCGTCATCTTTTTTATTTTCACCGGAATAATTTCTCTTCCAGGCTTCCTTGTCAAACCCTTTAAATTTTTGCACCCAGATGTTTTTCCCTTCCCCTTTTTCAGTATTATAACCGGTTATATATAGATTGCCTTCCTCGTCAAGGCAGATAGCGTTTCCTCTGGCATCAAAATTACCGGAAAACTCTTCGGGCTTTTCATACGTTATTGAATCATGAAAAGACGCAGGCAGTACCACAGAAATAGAAATAATAATAAATATGATTGTCTTTGTAAAGTAACTCTTCATATATTTAGCTCCTTATAGTACCGTTAGTACAATAGTTCCGATTATCAGTAAATAAATAGAAAAAATGTAAAGTTTTTGTTTTTGAATAATGGTTACAAGCAGTTTTGTGCAGAAAAACCCGGTTATTGCCGCGGCAAAAAGACCTGTCAGATAGACCGCTATATCAATATTGACCATATCAGCTTTTGTAAGATGCTTTGCTTCCAGTACCGCAGCTCCCAAAACAGCAGGGACGGAAAGCAGGAAGGAAAACTCTGCCGCGAACTTCCTGTCGAGTTTTGCAAAGAGACCTGCAGATATAGTAGAACCTGATCTGGAAATACCGGGAATAATGGCAATACCTTGAATCAGCCCTACGAATAAGGCTTGGAGCCAGCTCATTTCTTTTTCTGTCTTATCTCCGCGTTTAAACCTTTCGGCAAATAACAAGATTAGAGCAGTACCGATAAACGCCGCGCCGACTAGTTTTACATCTGTAAACATCTTCTCAAAAACATCTTTAAAAGCAACGCCGATTGCTCCCGTTACCGCCGTGGAAATAAGAATTAGCATTACTAACTTTAAATTTTTAAATATCTCTATAATCCTTTTCCTAAAGTATATTACGACCGCAAGAACCGTGCCTAAATGAAGTGTTACATCAAAGAGAATCCCCGGCTGAGAGAAGTTTTTAAAAAAACTCTGCATTACCACAAGATGTCCGGAAGAGCTCACAGGGAGGAACTCCGTAAGGCCTTGGACAATACCGAGGATGATGGATTCAAGTAAAGACAAAGACGCACTCCTTGCG
>JAZDIO010000156.1:0-2677 GCA_043804965.1 Candidatus Firestoneibacteriota bacterium
GTAGTTATCATGGCTGGCGGAGAGGGGACGAGGTTGTCTCCTTTCACTAAGATTTTACCTAAACCTCTTATTCCCATCGGAGAGAAACCCATTATGGAGATCATTGTTGATAGGTTTATGGCCTATGGTTGCCGCGATTTCTATGTATCTGTAAACTATAAAGCAAGCATTCTTAAAGCCTATTTCAGTGACTTTACACAGAATTGTATAATCAAATTCGTTCAGGAAGAAAAACCATTAGGGACCATAGGGAGTCTGTGTTTGTTCAAAGAGGTACTCAAAACCACCTTCTTCGTAACTAACTGTGACATTTTGATTGAAGCAGATTACGCTGACATCCTCAAATTCCATAAAAGCAACAAAAATTTAATCACCATGGTTGTTTCTATGAAGCATTACACCATACCCTATGGTGTCTGCGAGATTAAAAATGGGGGGGATTTAAGAGGAATTCTTGAAAAACCCGAATATGATTTTCTTGTGAACACGGGGATGTATCTTATGGAACCGCAGGTTGTTAAAGATATTCCACAGAATTCATATTACAACATGAATGAGCTTATTAATGACTACGTGCATCATAATAAAAAAATAGGAGCCTATCCGATTTCAGAAAAATCATGGCTTGATATGGGCGAGTTCCAGGAATTACAGAAAACACTTAGGAAATTTGAGGCAAGAGAATGAAGTATCTGAAAAAGAAAGAGAATGTTATGCTCTTTGCTAAAGAGAAATTCGGCCTGGATAAAGTGATTTTATATTTAGAAACACATTTTAGTAAAGTAAGCATTTTTAGGGGTAAGGTTGGGGATTCTTTTCCTCTGGCAGCAAAAAAGCAAAAAGCAGATATCTGCATTTCTTATTTATCTCCCTGGATCATCCCCGAGGAAGTCTTACGCCGTATTAAGAAATTTGCTATTAATTTTCATCCTGGCTTGCCGACATATCGAGGCATTGGTTGCACAAATTTTGCCATCTACAATGAAGAAAAGACATTTGGGGCAACCGCGCATCTTATGGAGCCGCAAGTTGATTCAGGCAGGATCATTAACGTTATGAGATTCCCGGTATTAAAAGAGGATACACTGTGGTCCATGACCAACAAATGTTATGTGTTTACCCTATTTCAGTTCTACCATGTATTCGACTACTATCTGTTAAACGGAAAGTTGCCTCTATGCAAGGATCAATGGAGCAAAAAACTTTATACCCGCAGAGAACTCAATGAATTATGCAAGCTTAAGACAACCATGAGAGAAAATGAGATTAAAAAGAGGATAAAAGCTACGAAATTTCCTAATATGCCCGGGGCATATTTTGAAACCGTAAGAAACAAAGCCGAAGCAGGCCAGGCATGAGCAGGGTTTTTATTATTGCCGAAGCAGGGGTGAATCACAATGGCTCTTTGCGCATTGCAAAAAAACTTGTGGATGTGGCAAGTGCTTCCGGAGCAGACGCAGTTAAATTTCAAACATTTACGGCTGAATCCTTAGTCATCCGTACTGCCCCCAAAGCTTCTTATCAAATTTCCAGGACTGACGGAAAAGAATCGAAGTTTGAAATGATAAAGAAGTTAGAACTGTCGAAGAAAGACCATCTCGCATTGATGCAATACTGCCGCAGCAAGAAGATACACTTCCTGTCTTCTCCTTTTGACATCAAAAGTGCAGAGTTGCTGTTACGGATGGGCCTTAAAATCTTCAAAATACCATCGGGAGAGATAACCAATCTGCCCTATCTTCGTACGATCGGCGCGTTTAGAAAAAGAGTTATCCTTTCAACAGGCATGTCTACCCTTAGAGAGATTAACCAGGCTCTTGATATGCTCATACGGGCTGGAACTCGTAAGAGAAACATTACAGTTTTGCATTGCACGACAGCCTATCCTGTCCCTTTTGAAGACGTTAATCTGAGAGCCATACCGTTCCTTTCCGAAAAATTAAACGTTTCCGTTGGTTACTCTGACCATACAATAGGGATAGAAGCTGCTATAGCGGCAGCGGCGCTCGGCGCCAGGGTCATTGAAAAACATTTTACCTTAGATAGATCCATGGAAGGTCCGGACCACTCTGCGAGCCTTAAGCCCGATGAGTTAAAAACAATGGTTACGGCTATACGCCATATTGAGAAGGCTTTAGGGGATAAGAAGAAAAAAGTTTCTGCATCAGAAGCAAAGAACTTGCCCGTTGTCCGAAAAAGTATTGTTGCTTCGCGTGCGATCGTTAAAGGCGAGAAGTTCAGTAATGATAATATCACAACTAAAAGGCCTGCAGGCGGCATAACTCCCATGCACTGGGATCTCGTCATCGGAAAAACAGCGAAACGTGATTTTAAAAAAGATGAATCAATAGAACTATGAAAAAAATTGCAGTTATCACGGGGACGCGGGCTGAATATGGTTTGCTTCAACCTTTGCTAAAGGTCATAAGGCAACAGAAATTTTTTAAACTTCAAATTATTGCAACAGGCATGCATCTTTCTTCGGAGTTCGGGCTCACATACAGGCAGATTGAGCAGGATGGTTTTAACATCAGCGAAAAAGTTGAGATACTTTTAAGCAGCGATACAGCGCAGGGCATTACAAAATCAACAGGGTTAGGGCTCATAGGCTTTGCAGACGCTTTTAAGCGTTTGAGGCCAGATATGATGATTGTGCTAGGGGATAGGTTTGAGAGTT
>JAZDIO010000157.1:0-14714 GCA_043804965.1 Candidatus Firestoneibacteriota bacterium
GATAGGGCAAGAAAAAGGCTGAATAAGGCAAAAAAAGAGTTAACACGGGGAGAATAAAATGAATCTTGTTGTTTTGGGCGCTCAATGGGGCGATGAAGGAAAAGGGAAGATAATTGATTTTCTTGCCGAAGAAGCGGGTGTTGTAATCCGTTATCAGGGAGGGAATAACGCAGGGCATACGGTTGTAATTGACGGAAAAAAATTTGTGCTTCACCTTATTCCTTCCGGAATATTGCATAAAGGCAAAGATTGCGTTATCGGCAACGGTGTTGTTATTGATCCGAAATATCTCCTGGAAGAAATAGCCTATTTAAAGGAAAATGGAATAAATGCGGATAATTACCTGACTGTCAGCGAAAATGCGAGTGTGATTCTGCCGTATCATAAGTTGCTTGATACCTTAAGTGAAAAAAAGAGTAAAAAAGGAAAGATAGGAACCACAAGCCGCGGTATCGGGCCTGCTTATATGGATAAAGTCGGGCGTTTAGGGATAAGAATGATAGATCTTCTTAATAAAAAGGTCCTGTCCGAAAAGCTTGAAAAGAACCTGGCCTTGAAAAATTATGTAATTAAGAATTATTACGGTGAAAAACCGTATAGAAAAGAAAAACTTTTAAAGGAATACCTTGGATACGGCCGAAAATTAAAAAAATACATAGTAAATACTTTTCCGTATCTTTATAATAATGTCAAGAAGGGCAGAAGAATACTGTTTGAAGGCGCTCAGGGAACCATGCTGGATATAGATTTTGGGACATATCCGTATGTGACTTCTTCAAATGCTACTGCAGGCGGCGCCAGTACCGGAACGGGTGTCGGGCCCGGCGTGATAGATCGCGTTATCGGAGTTACCAAGGCATATACCACAAGAGTAGGAGAGGGTCCCTTCCCTACGGAGCTGGACAATGCCTGCGGGGAAAAACTTCGAAAGAACGGGTCTGAATACGGGGCGACTACAGGAAGGCCGAGGCGCTGCGGATGGTTTGATGCTGTTGTTTCCAGATATTCGGCGATGGTAAACGGATTGACAGGTCTGGCGCTTACAAAACTTGATGTCTTAACAGGGCAAAAAGAGTTAAAAATATGCGTGGCGTATAAAATAGGAAACAAAAAATATAAATATTTTCCCGCTGATATGGATATACTTGCGAAAGCTGTCCCTGTTTATAAAACCATGAAAGGGTGGACAGAAGACCTTACCGGAATTACAAAATATGCCGATTTGCCGGAAAATACCAGGCTCTACGTGAAAGAACTTGAAAAACTTACAGGAGTTAAGGTTACTATATTATCAGTCGGTCCGGATAGGAGCCAGACTTTTGTTCTGGGTAAAATATGGGAAAAATAAAATCTCTCTCTTTGTTGATTGTTGTAGCGGGTCTTATTGCGCAGGGTGCAGCACAGGATATATTAAAGCCGGATGCTGCTCAAACAGAGGTAGTGCCTGAAAGAATTATTAAAGTAGTGATAGATCCCGGGCATGGAGGAAAGGATGGAGGCGCGGTTGGGAATAAGGGGACCAGGGAAAAAGATATTGTTCTGGATATCTCCAATTTACTTGCTAAAGCGCTGGTGGATGCTCCGGAGCGAAGGTTTAAAGCGATATTAACCAGAGCGGAAGATAAATTTGTTACATTGGAAGACAGAATTTCATTTGCAAACCAATATGAAGGAGACTTGTTTATCAGCATTCATGCGAACTCTTCTGAAAGTAAACGTGATAATGGTTTTGAGGTGTATTATAACTCCCTAGCAACTGATGATTCTGCGGTTGATATTGTAAAACGCGAAAATGCCGGTGCTTCGGAAAAAAAGGAACCTCAGTCTGCTGATTCCATGTTTGTTCTCTGGGAACTGGCGCAGAATGAATTTCAGAAAGAATCAATGGATTTTGCCGACAAAATACAAGCCGGTGTCAAAAGTTCTTTCAGCAAACCTTTATCTAGCGGGAAGATGCAGACTATAAGGAATAGAGGAGTGAAACAAGCTGCATTTGCGGTGCTGCGCGGCGTCAGAATGCCCGCAGTGCTGGTGGAGTCTGCTTATCTTTCAAATGAAAATGATGAAAATAATCTCAGATCAGCGGAGTTTAAAGAAAAGATGGTTTTAGGGCTGTATGAGGCCATAAATAATATGGCTAAGAAACTTGACAAGCAGCAGGAAGGAGTGAAGTGATTAAACCTTTGAAGCCCTGGATAATCGTAATAATTATTGCGGTGCTGACTTCAGGGTATTTTGCGGTAAAATATTTTGTTATGTCGAGGAAAGATTCCTTGTTTAACTATGCTGCGCAGCAGAAAAAGATAAAATTGTTTTATGTGAATGAAAATGGTAAACTTCAGGCTGAAAAAAGGGAAATACAAGGCGCAACCAGTGTGCTTGACGATATAAAAATATGCGTAGAAGAATTGGCTAAAGGGCCGAAAGGGAAAGGTCTGTTCCAGGCTTTGCCGAAAGAAACGAAATTGCGCGAGGTTTACCTTGATGATAACCGCTGTGTTTATCTTGATTTTACGAAAAGTATTATTAATAATCCAAAGGGCGGCACTACAGCGGAAATGCAGCTTATTTATTCCCTTGTAAATACCATATTTGAGAATTTCGGACAAATTGCCAGTGTAAGGCTTCTTGTGGAAGGGCAGGAAATAAAAACTATAGGCGGCCATCTTGATGTTAACAGGCCTTTAAGAGGTAAAAAACTTGAATAACAACAGACCGATAGGGGTATTTGACTCCGGAGTCGGCGGGATAACAGTACTCAAAGAAATACGGAAATATCTTCCTGATGAAAATATTATTTATTTTGGAGATACGAAGCACCTTCCCTATGGTTCTAAATCAAGAGCTGCGGTAACCAGATTATCCACCGAAAATGTTCAGTTTCTTTTAAAAAAAAATGTGAAGTTTGTGGTGGTTGCGTGTAATACCGCTTCGGCTTTAAGTTTAAATCTTTTAAAAAAATTCTATTCTGTTCCGATGATCGGTGTTGTAGACCCCGGAGCAAAAGCTGCGGCAGAAGCTACAGTTAATAATAGGATAGGCGTGATAGGAACCAGAGCGACAATAGAAAGCTTCGCGTATGTCAAAGCTTTGCTTAAAAAGAATAAAAATCTTAAGGTAACGGGAAAAGCCTGTCCCCTGTTTGTTTCGCTTGTGGAAGAAGGCTGGTTCGACTCGAAAGTAACGGAATTAACGGCGAGAGAATATTTAAAAGAATTTGGCAAAGCAGATATTGACACGCTGGTGCTCGGATGTACTCATTATCCGTTTTTAAAACCAATTTTAACAAAAGTATTAAAAGGGGTAAAACTTATAGACTCTGCTGCGGAAACAGCCAAATCCGTCAAAGAAGCTTTGATGGTAAAAGGCCTGCTCAGGAAGCCCGGTATACGCCCGGCTTATAGTTTCTATGTTACCGATGCTCCGGAAAAATTTAAAAAACTCGGGTCTTTTTTTCTGGGAGAAAAAATAACCAGCGTAAAACTTGTTGAGGTGGAATAAAATGAGAATTGATAACAGAAAAAATGATGAATTAAGGCCGCTCAGGATAATACGGCACTATATTAAATATCCGGAAGGTTCGGTGCTTATTGCCTGCGGTTATACCAAGGTCATCTGTACGGCGACGATCCTTGACGAGGTGCCTCACTTTTTAAGGTCGGAAAACAGAGGCTGGATAACTGCTGAATACGGCATGATACCCAGATCCACCCCTGAGAGAAAAATAAGAGACGGGGAAAAAGGGAAAGTAGACGGCAGGACCCATGAGATTCAACGGTTGATAGGACGCTCGCTCCGTTCTGTAGTTGATATGACAAAACTTGGGAAACGCACAATTGTGCTGGATTGCGATGTGATACAGGCGGACGGAGGGACCAGGACCGCCGCTATCTCAGGTTCCTTTGTCGCTATGGCCGATGCGCTTCAATACCTTCACAAGCGGGGCATTTTAGAGGAAAACCCCATTAAAGATTATGTGGCGGCTATAAGCGTCGGAATTGTAAGGGGTGAAGCTATGCTGGATCTCTGCTATGAAGAAGATTCTAAAGCAGAAGTGGATATGAACTTTGTAATGACCGGCTCGGGAAAATTTGTAGAAATCCAGGGTACTGCCGAAAATAATCCTTTTTCGAAGCAGGATGTAGGTACCATGATGAAACTGGCAGAAAAGGGTATAAAAGAGATTTTTAAAGATCAAAAAAAGGTGTTTGGGCCTTGGAAATAGTTTTAGCTACGAAAAACCGCAATAAGGTTAAAGAAATTTCAGAAAAACTCAAAATACCGGGGTTAACTATCCTTACCTTGGACAATTTCAGGAATTTTCCGGAAGTAATTGAAGACCGAAGTACGCTGGAAGGAAATGCAATTAAAAAAACCTCTGAGGTAAGCAGCAGGACCAAACATATGGCGCTGGCTGATGATACCGGGTTGGAAGTTGACTGTTTAAAAGGCGCTCCGGGCGTGTATTCCTCGAGATTTGCAGGAGCAGGCTGTACCTACAAAGATAATAATATAAAACTTTTGAAGCTGCTTTTAAACATTCCTCAAGGCAAAAGAGGCGCTCTCTTTCGAACTATAATAGCCATAAAAATTCCCGGAAAGAAACCTGTTATAGTAGAGGGGCGCTGCAGAGGTGCGATTTCGCTTAAAGTTAAGGGAGAAAAAGGGTTTGGATACGACCCGGTATTTATACCGTCAGGTTACAAAAAAACCTATGCCGAGATGTCCCTTTCTTTTAAAAATAGAATAAGCCAGAGGGGAAAAGCTCTGGACAAAGCAAAGAAAGTTTTGTTAAGATTAATAAAAAGAGAAATTAAAATGTAATATCGGGGCGTAGCGCAGGTGGCTAGCGCATCTGCTTTGGGAGCAGAGGGTCGCCCGTTCAAATCGGGCCGCCCCGACCAACAAATGGCAAGGAGGTTCATATGCCGAAAGAGGTCATACATACTGATAAGGCTCCAAAAGCAATAGGTCCGTATTCCCAGGCGGTGAAAGCGGGTAATCTTGTATTTATTTCCGGACAAATTGCTTTAGATCCTGTGACAGGTATCAGAGTTACCGGAGGCGTGGAAGTCCAAACTAAACGGGTGATGGATAATTTGAAAGCCGTGGTTGAAGCTGCCGGCGGTTCAATGGAAAAGATAGTTAAAACAACAATTTATTTAAAAAATATTGAGGATTTTAAATTTGTTAATGTAGTTTATGAAAAGTATTTTTCTGCGAACTTTCCTGCCAGAGCCACAGTGGGTGTGTCCGGCCTTCCGAAAGGCGTGGATGTAGAAATTGAGGCAGTAATGTTTCTTGAATAGGCACTGGGTTTTTGGGCCCCGGGGAAATAATAAAAGATTCTAATCATAGAATCAGGAACCTAGGGCCTGGAAAATATTTTTATTCTATCTCGCTTTTCTCTTTAAGCATTTGGCGCAAATCATCTTGCCTTTGACTTTTCTGAGGTTAGGATAGGACTTTCTCAAGCATTTTTTGTTGGCGTGTGATACTAGATTGATAACCAACGGTTTTTTCCCGCATACTGTACAAACTTTTGACATAGTTTCCCCTTTATGAACCTCTGCGGACTTACGTCCGAAGTTTCGGCGAATGGAATTCAAGTCATTATTCATACCGCATTTATCCACGGAGTTATCTCCGTGGTTTTCTGCGGCATACTCGCCATAAAACAAATTGAAATTATTAATGTTTTTGTGATACTCTTATGTAGATTATATTGAAAAGGGATAAAAAAGTCAACAAGAAATATGAATGAAGATGAATTACGATACATAAAGGGTGTTGGTCCGGTTAAAGCCTCGTCTTTGAAACGGATAGGCGTAAAATCCGTAAGAGAACTCCTGTTTTTTTTCCCTCGCTGGCATATTCATAAAAGCAGGATTACTCCTATTTCTCCCATAGAAAGCGGCGGGAAATATTTTATTAAAGGAAGAATTACAGAATTAGAAGAGCTTAGAAAACCCGGAAGAAATATTCTAAAAGTACTAATAGAAGATGAAAGCGGAGCCCCCCTGACCTGGATATGGTACAACAGACCTTATATGAAACCTGTTTTGGTTTCAGGCAGAAGAGTTATAATTTGGGATACAGTAGAAAATACCAGATGGGGAAAACAGATTACCGCTTCAAATGATTCTTTTGAATTTATTGAAGAATTTGAGGATAAAGCAATAACACAAGGAGAAATCCTGTCTTTTTATAAAACTACGAAAATACTCACAAATGTATTTTTCCGGGAAGTAATGGCAAGGCTTATTAAAATGAATCTTGCGGATATTCATGAAATACTCCCGTCGGGTTTAACTTCAAAACGGGATCTTTGCATAATAAAAGAAGCTATACTAAAAATACATTTTCCAAAGACTTTGCAAGAGCTTGAAAAAGCTCGCCGGCGCTTAGTGTTTAATGAACTTCTTATCCTTCAGCTTTTTCTTGCAAAACGGAAAAGATATTTCGGGAAGAAAGTAAAAAACAGAAATTATAATCTTGATTCCTCTGTTGTTGAAAAGATAATAAGTAAAACAGGTTTTACCCTGACAAAGGCTCAAGTTAGAGTTTTGGGGGATATTAAAAAAGATCTCTTAAAACAAGCACCTATGAATCGTCTCCTTCAGGGCGATGTTGGCTCCGGAAAGACTATTGTAGCACTACTATCTCTTATACCGGTTCTTGAAAATGGTTATCAAGCTGCAGTTATGGCTCCAACGGAAATATTAGCGGAACAACATTATGCGACTTTTAAAAAAATATTTGCTCTAGCGGGCTATTCTAAACTTATCCTACTATTAACAAGTAAGCTTACTGCAAAAGCACGGAGAGAAGCTCTTGCAGCTATATCCGAAGGGAGGGTTGCTCTGGTGATTGGTACTCATGCCCTGCTTCAAGAGGATGTAGCGTTTAAGAATCTGGGTTTTGTTATAATTGATGAGAGGCATAAATTCGGAGTATTTCAACGCCTGGCGCTTGAAGCCAAAGGAGTTTTTCCCGATGCTCTGATGATGACTGCCACCCCTTTTCCCAGGGCATTAGTACTTACACTATACGGGGATACAGATCTGTCTGTTATAGATGAGATGCCTCCGGGCCGCCAGCCAATTTATACAAAATGGCAGTCGGAAAAAAAGAGACAAGAGGTTTATGGCTTTATCTCGCAACGTCTTAAAGAAGGGGAGCAGGTTTATATTGTATATCCTCTCGTTGAAGAGTCCTCAAAGTCTATCCTTAAAGCTGCGGAACAGGAGGCAGAACAATTACAAAAGATTGTTTTTAAAGATTATAAAGTAGGACTTATACACGGCCGATTGTCTTCAGAAGAAAAAGAAACGGTTATGGATGATTTTAAAGAAAAAAAAATAGACATTCTGGTGTCTACGACTGTCATAGAAGTTGGAATAGATGTTTCAAATGCCACTATTATGCTTATTGAACATGCCGAAAGGTTTGGTTTAGCTCAGCTTCACCAGCTTAGAGGACGGGTAGGAAGAGGCGCTGCCAGATCTTATTGTTATCTGATGACAGGCTGGCTTATGAATTCTGATTCTTTTAAACGCATGAAAATAATGGAACAGGTAAATGACGGTTTTAAAATAGCTGAAGCTGATCTGGATATTCGCGGGCCCGGAGAACTGTTTGGGGCTAATCAGCATGGAGAACTGGATCTTAAGCTTATTAACCTTGAGAAAGATAGAGAACTTCTTGAAATTGCCAGAGAAGAAGCGCATAATATCATAGAGCAGGATCCTGATTTTCTAAGGCCGGAAAATATTAAATTGGGAGCTTTCTTTAAAGAAAGGTTTTCGAAAGACCTGGAGATGATTACCATAAGTTAAAAGAAGAGATTAGGAGCTGAAATGAGAGTCATCGGTGGTTTGGCTAAAAGCAGGAAGGTAAAGATGAATAATAATCTTGCCATCCGCCCTATAAGCGACAGGGTTAAACAGTCCTTATTTGAAATATTGAAATATGATATTAGGGAAGCAGTGTTTTTAGATCTTTTTGCCGGTAGCGGCAGTGTTGGTATAGAGGCTCTAAGCCGGGGGGCAAGAGAAGCGGTATTTGTGGACAACAATGAAAAATGCACCAGGTTAATTCGGGAGAATCTTAAAAATCTGGGTTTTACATCGGCGGAAGTAATAAACTCAGATGCTTGCAGGGCTCTTGAGATACTTTCGAAAAAAGAAAAGAAATTTCTTCTTATATTTTTTGATCCGCCTTATGAACTGGGTTTTGTTAAAAACATATTGAAAAAGCTTGAAACAAGTGATATTCTAAATGAAAACGGCGTAGTGATTGTAAAACGCCATAAAAAGGAAGTACTAGAAACAAGTATGCAATTAGTAAAAGAACGATTCTATGGGGATACCGTACTTTCGTTTTTAAAATACACTATAAAGTAGTTCATATTTACTAATTACTAGTGACTAATGACTATTTAAGGCAGCTGTAAACAGCATATATAATAATCCTTATTAAATAGTCAATAGTAGGTGGTCATTAGTCAATAATATGACATTAACGGAGGCACAATGAAAACTAAAGCAATATACCCGGGAAGTTTTGATCCTATTACTTTCGGGCATCTTGATCTTTTAAAAAGGAGCTGTAAATTATTTGACGACCTTACAATTGCTGTGGTCGTTAACCCTCATAAAAAAGCTCTCTTTACAATAGACGAAAGGGTTGCGATGATTAAAACTGCCACAAGAGGATATGGACATATCAGAATAGATAAGTTTGACGGCCTTCTTGTTGACTATGCGAAAAAAGTAAAAGCAAATGTGATAATCAGGGGCCTTAGGGCCATTGCCGATTTTGAATATGAGTTTCAGATGGCATTAGTCAACCGGTCCCTTTATAAACAGCTTGATATGGTTTATATGATGCCCTCAGTGGAATATACTTACCTTAGCTCCAGTATCGTAAGAGAAGTGTCTTCTTTAGGCGGAGATGTTTCAGGGTTTGTTCCTCGCTTCATAGTAAAAAGATTGAGGGAGAAATTGAAAAATGTTTAATGATTTTTTTACACAATTTCTTTTAGCTTTTATTCCTCTGTTTGTCGCTCTTGATGCCCTGGGTACGGTTCCTTTTTTTGTTTATTATACTCAAAATGCCGGTAATGATAAACTGAAAAGAATAGTTCTGCATTCCGTTTTCGTTGCATTTATAATAGGTATTGCCTTTGTTTTTGTCGGTGAATATGTTCTCAAATTTTTAGGGATAACCGTGTCTGATTTTAAAATAGCCGGAGGTTTGCTTCTTCTGATATTTTCGATACAGGCCGTCAGTAAAGAAGAGGGTAAAATGAAAAAAATTGAAGATGATTTTTCTGTGGTTCCTCTTGCCATACCTCTTATGATAGGGCCTGCGGTACTTACCACCTTGCTGATTTTCAAAGGCATTTACCGTTTGCCTGTAATTTCTCTTGCCCTGGCTGTTAATCTGATAATTGCAGCTATTATGTTCCGGTACTCCGGAGCGCTTATCAGAATCCTCGGCAAAGACGGAATGAAAGCAGTTGGAAAGATTTCCGGTATTCTGCTGGCGGCAATCGCGGTTATGCTGATTCGAAAAGGCGTGCTGGAATTTACAAATCCCTGGTTGTAAATAAGGAACTGTTAATTAAAGGATAAGATGAAAAAAATACTTGATCTGGGATGCGGAAATAACAAAATGGAAGGCGCCCTAGGCCTTGATAAACAAAAGTATCCGTGTGTTGATCTAGTGTATGATCTGGATAAAATGCCCTATCCTTTTAAAGATAATGAATTTGATTTTGTAAACTGTTCGCATATAATAGAGCATGTTGCAGAACCTTATGAATTTGTGAAAGAGATATGCAGGATTTCAAGACCTGATGCAGAGCTCAGGATTATTACGCCTCATTATACAAGCCAGCTTTCATACAGCGACCTTACGCATAAATATCATTTTGGTTACAATACATTTGTTTGGCTGGAGCAGAGGGGAATTGTTGAAATAATTAACCATAAAATATATTTTACTGATTTATACAATATTGCCTTAATCGGTTTTTTTGCTAACCTGTTTCCAAGAAGATGGGAAAAGTACCTGGCTTTTATTTTCCCTGCCCTGTATGTCGAAGTTCTGCTGAAGGTGAAAAAAAATATTTAAATGAATAAAACGAGAATGTTCTTTCATAACCTGGAAAATACTTTTAAAGGTCTATTAATAAAAATACTTTTTAAGGGAAGTAAAAATATCCCGCCTGATAAAATAGATTTTGCCGGAATAAAAAAAATACTTATAGTCAGGCAGCATGACCCTATGGGCGATGTTCTTATCAGCACTGCGATTATCCCAAACCTGAAAAATGCCTTTCCGGATGCTGAATTGGATGTGGTTGCCCGGCCGCAGCTTTCGGAAAAAGATATTTTTGTAAATAGTCCGATAATAAAAGAAGTTATAATTTTCAGCAAAAAAGAATTTTTTTATCCGCTGAAAATGCTTTTTTTTGTAAAACAACTTAAAAGTAAAAAATATGATATTGCAATTGTAGCAGGAAGTACTTCGGTTTCGTTTACCAGCCTGCTTCTTGCGTACTTGAGCGGTGCGGGAATAAGAGTCGGATATGACGGGGAATACTTTGGAAAGAAGCTCTACACTGATGCTTTCCTTACAACCCCGGTTCCGTATGATGCTTCAATAATAAAGCATCAGGTGATCAGAAATCTGGATATATTAAGCTATTTTAATATACCGATTACCAGCAAAGAACATTATATGTTTATTAATGAAAAGGAAAAAGAAGCTGCCGGCGAAAGAATGAAACAAAACGGAATTATTAAGCCTGAGGTTAAGGTTGTCGGTATGCATCTTGGCGCAAATGTATTAATGAATCGCTGGCCGGTAGAGAGATTTGCGGAAATCAGCGACTCTTTAAGTGAAAATCAGAAGGTAAAGGTGGTGGTTTTTTACGGGCCGAAAGAGAAAAATCTTGCGGAAGATTTTAAAAAGACAGCAAAAAATACGGTGTTTATTCAAGATGCGCTTCCTCTAAGGCAGTTTGCTGCAATGCTGAGTTTACTGGATGTTTTTATTTGTAATGATACGGGTGTATTGCATGTTGCCGCGGCTGTGGGGACAAAAACAATAGCTATTTTTGGCCCTACAGATCCAAATCAGTGGAATCCCTTGGGTGAAAATCATTTGTGGATTAGGAATGAAGACCATAGCGTGTTTTCTGTAAAACCCGAAGAAGTTATTAAAAAAGTAAATGAATTTCTCCGACGGTAGTTCATTAAAATAAGCAATTCTGCCGTAAAAACCAATAAAAACTCTTGAAAAAAAACATTTGAAAATGTTATAATCACGGTAATTGTTTTTATGTTTGCAGAATATGAAAAACACAATATACAGTGTTTTTTTTGTTAAATTATCAGGACAAAGTCCTGGATATGAATTAAAAGGAGGAAGTAAATGGCTGCTTATCAGGTAGGGAACTATGAGTTCAAGTTGGAGCAATTTTTCACCAAGAAGATGTTTAATGCGGTCACAGAAGTAAGGGTCGATTCTCCGGAGGTAATCCTTAAAGAGGCAAAATTAAGAAAGAGGAGAAAAAAAATAACAAAAGACGGCAAGATTACAGTATTGGCCGCTGATCATCCCGGTCGTATGGTAAACAAAAATGGTGACGACCCTGTTGCCATGTCCGACCGCCACCAGTACCTCGGCAGGGTCCTTCGCGTTGTTACCAATCCTGATGTTGACGGTATTATGGCAACTACGGATATCATTGAAGACCTTATCATAGTCAATTACCTTGTAAAGAAGAACGGCGGTAAATCTTTCCTTGACGAAAAAGTAATGCTTGGCTCCATGAATAGAGGCGGCTTGGCGGGTACGAAGTTTGAAATGGATGATACCTTCACATGTTTTTCTTCGGAATCCTTAAGGCTTCTGAATATGGACGGCGCGAAGACTATGCTGCGTCTTGATGTAACTAATCCTGACTCTGCGAAGACTCTCCTTTATTGCGCGAATATGATAAGCGAACTAAATAAATATGAAATGCCGACCTTCCTGGAACCTCTCTTTGTTTCTCCTGACGGCTACAAAGTTCAGAAAACTTTGACAGAAATGGTTAAGGTAATCGGCGTGGCCTCCGCATTGGGGGATTCTTCCAGAAACCTCTGGCTGAAAATACCCTACTGTTATGATAATTATGAGAAAATAGTAAAATCCACCACCCTTCCGCTTTTAATGCTGGGCGGGGAATCTAAAGGCGATCCGACAGGCACTATCGGCGAATTTGAATCCGGTATGAAAGCCGGAAAGAATGTCAGAGGCGCTCTTGTGGGCAGGAATATCCTGTTCCCCGGCAAAGAAGACCCTCTTGCGGCTGCGCTGGCGGTCAACAAAGTTATCCATGACGGTTTTACCAAGGAGCAGGCAATAGACTTCCTTATGAAATCACGCGATCTCAATATTGATGCTCTGACCAAGTTTATTAAGTAATATAATACTGGTTTGCATTAAAACGAATCGGATATGAACCTCTCCGAGCTTACGCACGGAGTTTCGACGAAACGTAGTTTAATTTTAGGAGGAAGAAAGAGATGGGATTGAAAGGAAATGCATTATTTGCACAATCCGGCGGACCTACAGCTGTAATAAACAGCAGTATTTCTGGAGCTATACAGGAAGCCGCAAAACACAAAGAGATCACAGCAATGTACGGGGCGATTAACGGTATACTGGGTGTATTAAACGAGAACATGATTGATCTAAACAAAGAAAGTAAAAGAAATATTGAGCTGCTTCGTGTTACTCCTTCCTCTGCCCTTGGTTCCTCAAGACATAAATTAAAAAATGATGAGGACTTTGAAAAACTTCTTAAGGTTCTTCAGGCGCATGATATTCGTTATTTCTTTGTAGCCGGCGGGAACGATTCAATGGATACCGCAAATAAAGTTCACAAGCTTGCCGTTTCAAAAAAGTACGAGTTGAGGGTTATGGGGCTGCCGAAGACCGTGGATAATGACCTGGCGGTAACGGATCATTGTCCGGGGTATGGTTCCGTTTCCAGGTGGCTTGCAATGGCCGTCAGGGATGCCGGACTTGACACTGAAGCTATATACACCTCGGATACGATTAAGGTAGTAGAAACGATGGGAAGAAACGCCGGCTGGATAACAGCGTCTACGGCGCTTGCGAGACTGAAAGAGAACGATGCCCCGCATATCATACTTTTACCGGAAGTTCCTTTTAATCAGGATAAATTCCTCTCTGCGCTTGACAAAGTTTACAGAAAACTGGGCTATGCTGTCATAACCTGTTGTGAAGGTTTAAAAGATGAAAAAGGAGAATATTTAACATCTTCAAAAAGATCGATTGATACCGATAAATTTGGCCATAAACAGCTGGGAGGGGTCGGCGAAACCCTGGTTTCCCTTATAGCTGAAAATATGAAGATAAAGGCTCGCTGCGACAAACCCGGTACGATTCAAAGGGTATCGGGAATTGCGCAATCCAAAGTTGATCAGGAAGAAGCATTTACTTCCGGAGCGATGGCAGTAAGGCACGGTATAGAAGGAAAGAGCGGGTTGATGGTAACTCTAGTCAGAGACTCTGAAAATCCTTACAAATGTTCTACCGGAGTATCTGAGCTGGATAATATAGCAAATAAAGAACGTAAAGTGCCCGCCGAGTTTATCAGTGCTGACGGAATGTATGTTACCGATAAGTTTATAAAATACGTGACTCCTCTTATAGGAGGCGCGTTACCTGAGTAAATCCACTTTTGAGAAGAATTATATTATGATTCTTGCTGCGATGCATTATCTTGGAAAGCATATCATGAACAACCTTGCTTTGATGGTTACCTTGTATTCCAACTATTCCTGCCATATAAAACCTCCTTAGATTAAGACCATTTTTGTTCTTTGTTCTTCATTCAAAATTTTTCCGGACGATTGTTCCACCGCATACCAGGCGCCGCTGATTAGTTGTGTGAAGATACTTCCACACAAATGTGGGTTACCTTTAAAGTGAGGAGTATCTAGTAATCCCGATTTTATCGCATTTGCCAAAGTCTCCGGATCTGTTAACGGATCATTCACGTTTTTGGAAGCTGAGCTTTTTAGTGCGTTGATTAAAATTTTTGCTTCATTTATAAGCTCTTCTTTTCTGCTAATTATTTTTTTATCGGAAGAGTAATCCGGTAAATCATTCAAACAGTTATATAAAACTCCGTGAATAATTTTGCAGCTTTCAATCAACTCCTCAGGAAGTATTGCGTGATCTCCCTCGCTGAAGCCGACAACATGCAAGATGTGCGGGTTAAGTGATAGTGCAATAACTGCTGATGCCGCCAATTGTCCCTTAGCCATTAGAGGATCGGATGAAAAATGTGCGATACCTGCTCTAACTTCTGTAAATGATTGAAAATTATTATCATGAAGAGAATGAATAAGTTCTTGCTTGGCCAGCATTTTTGCCAAATCCATTTTTGGGGACGTACCGGGGGGAGTGTTAAACATATATTGTGAGACATAGTTCTTTACTCCTAATGCCTTTGCGTTATATGCTGCTATATATGCCATTGTAACAGCTAATGAATCATGAGCATCACGTAAACTCCACTGATGAGACTCATTAATTTCAACTGGTATTCCTTTTTGAGCATACCATTTTATTACACTTTGATTTTCTGTAATAGTGTCTGTGAGTGATCTTTTTGATCTTCC
>JAZDIO010000158.1:0-23708 GCA_043804965.1 Candidatus Firestoneibacteriota bacterium
GCACAACGTTTAACATTTTTAATATTTGTTTCTATAATCTTACTGCTACCACATATGTCACAAAAATCGTTAATAATAGACATAAAGATACTATCTCCGCCTCCCGCCTTGATTCGTACCACTCTGTTTAAAGACTAAATAATGCTGACCGGTTGTTAAAAATAAGTCGGTAATATTTATCGCACCGGTTCCAGCAGGACTATTAAGAGTATGTCCGGCAGTCCCGTCACTTAACTTAGCTAAACTTGCCCTGCTCGCAACAGTGGATGTTATGTCATTGGAAATATTTTCCCCGTCTTGATATACTTTTAAATCATTAAAATACAATTTTTGAGTTGTAGAAATCGCTGCCGCAACAACACCTGCTGAGCTTGTTGTATATGTATGCGTATGACCTGAAGATACATCAGAAGAAGTAGGATTTGCATTTTGTATCACAACACTATTATTAGTTTTTGGATTACCATCATCTGAACCATTGATCCTTGTTGTACCACCCCATTCACAAACAAGAGCATGCTTGTGATCTACGGTATGCGTATGTCCGTTTGATTGGTTGGAGGTTGTTCCGTTATGATTATGACCGGCCAGCTCGGTATAGTATTGTTCATTAAATTTTTCACCGTAAAGGTATAGCTTTATACTTCTGGGTATTTTATCCAGAACAAAATATACTTTTTCTGAAACATTTTCATCAATGTCCCCGCAACCGGAGATAACCATTGGGGTATCGGCTCTGTTGGAATACTCAGACCTGATTGCATAACCGACACTGGAGATTCTTTGGCGGGGGGAGAAAACTTCGCCCTCTACTGTGATTTGAAGCCAGTAGCTGGAGCCAAAATCAAGATTCGATGAAAAAGGCGACGATCCCGAACCTAAAAGCACATTAAATATTCCTTTGTTCACTTCGACTGAATATGTTCCATTCCACTTTTCCGTTCCGGCACTTTCAGCGTCAAAAAACGCAAACTTAATGCTTTTGGTGCCGGTAATCGGGCTTCCATTTTTTTCCGTTAATTTTCCGGGGTAGTTTATCAACATCGGAACATCCGCGCTCACAATCCCAGCTATGCTTAGTAGAACCAACAGAGCATTGATACTTTTTATCATAATTTCTCCCCTTAATTTTATAAATTTATATCATAAATAGTAATTCAATGTCAATAAAATTTTTCACTGTTTTTACTTATTTTAGATACACCTAATCAGACAAGTTTTTTAACAATTTTGATGTTTTTGAAAGAAGTAACTATAAGAAAAAGACTTATTTTACAATCTTTTTACACTATTCATATCCTAACGCCACTATAGGGTCGGTCCTGGCGGCTTTCAGGGCGGGGTAGGTGCCGAAGAATATGCCTATCAGGCAGCAGAAAGTGAAGGAAATGATAATTGAGGCCAGGGAGGCTTTTAAGGGAAAAGGCACAAACGGAGCTATGGCGGCAAGGATCCCCACAGACGCAAGAATGCCTATAAGGCCGCCCATTACGGTGACTATAATTGCTTCTACGAGGAACTGAACCAGGATGTTATGCGAGGAGGCGCCGACGGCTTTCCGGATTCCTATCTCTCTCGTTCGTTCGGTCACGGTGACAAGCATTATGTTCATGATCCCGATACCGCCCACGAGAAGAGATATACTCGCAATGACATAAGTAACGAGCTCCAGGGCCGACATTACACTCTTAAACATATCTAAGGATTCGCCTTGCGTGGTTACGCTAAAATCAGTCTTTTCAAGATCCATCAAAAGCGTTCTTTTTGTCTCGGCAACAGCTTTGTCAATATTTTTCGCATCAGGGATTCTAATGGTTATCTGATTAATTTCGTTTGAACCCATCATATTATGCGCCGTAGTAATCGGCATATAGATAGAATTATCCATATCCATCCCAAACATCTTGCCTTTTGGCTCCATTATTCCAAGAACTCTGAATTTAAGACCTCTGACAGTAAGATCTTTCCCTATCGGGTTGAGTCCCTTAAAAATATTCTTAATTACAGTTTCTCCGACAACACACACTCTGCGCGCGGTCTTTACATCACCCTCTCTGAAACATGAGCCGGTATTAACTTTCCATGTATAGACTTTTTCAAAATTTTCCGTTACACCGATTACAAAAGCCACGGTTTTGCTCTCATTTTTATATTTTGCAATGACACCCATCAGATCATATTCAGGGCAAGCATCTGCTCCGTAACTGCTTCTTGCCTCAATTAAATCAATATGTCTCATTCTGAGCTTATTTACTGTAAACGAACCCGGAGGACCCATACTAGCTTCAGTATTTCCCGGAAATACCATAAGCATATTAGAACCCATTGCCAGGATTTCATCCTCAATCTGAGTTTTGGAACCGTTGATTACCGAAACAAGAAGAACTATGGCCATTACCCCGATGATAATACCAAGCAGTGTGAGGAAAGTCCTCATCTTCCCGGTCCAGAGGTTCCTAAAAGATATTTTAAAGTTCTCCGAGATGTTCATAAACCCACCTTAAATACAAATTCGAAGCACTAAATTCGAAATACGAAACAAAACTGATAAAACAATAAATTCCAAACAAAAAACAAAAATCCAAATCTCGAACTACCGCGATATTATAAATTATTCCTTATTATCATCTCTCTTTTGTTCTTTCTCAATTTATCTCTTTTTTCGAATTTCGAGTTTAGAATTTCTAATTTCTTCGTTATGAATTCTTATTCATAACGAAGTGCTATTATCGGGTCTGTCCTGGCGGCTTTTACTGCGGGATAGGTGCCAAAAAATATCCCGACAGCGCTTGAAAATATAAAAGCCAGGACTATTGAAGTCGGATTTGCTTTTAAAGGTATGACTACAGAGTCCAAGAATACTTTTTGCAGAGGATTTGCGGCGCTTATAAAAACCACGGCCAATAATATCCCTATCAAACCGCCTGTAAGCGCAAGAAATACCGCCTCGGTAATAAATTGGAGCAGAATATCCCTGGACCGGGCCCCTACAGCTTTTCTTATGCCTATCTCCCTGGTCCTCTCTTTCACTGTTACAAGCATGATATTCATTATGCCTATCCCCCCTACAAAAAGGGAGATACTGGCAACACAGCCCATAACCACATTTAATATTGCCGCAAAACTGCCGAAAGTTTTCAAGAGCTCACTCTGGCTGTTCAGCGAGAAATCTTCTTTGTCCATTTGCGTAAGCATCTGCCTTTTTATTTCATTCATTGCCTTTACTGTATTTTTCGGATCCGGAACTTTAATGATAATCTGATTTATAGCCGAGGATCCCAGAATCTCCTGAGCAGTCGTAATAGGCAAAGCCAGAATATCATCGCTATCCTGCCCGAATGTTTTTCCTTTTTTTTCCGTAACCCCGATAATGAGGAGTTTCTTACCGTTTACAAATATATCTTTTCCTATGGGATTCGAGCCGCCGTATAAATCCCTGACCAGGGTATCTCCCACCACACAAATCTTCCTCGAGGATTTTACATCTTCATCTCTAAAATAAGCACCTTCAGCAACGTTCCAATTCCGGACATAAGGAAAACCGGCGCCGGTTCCGGCAACGATAGCGGTATTTCTGCTTTTTCTTTTATATTTCACAATGGTTCCCATGGTAATAAAAACAGGACACGCTTTTATCGCATAACTGCTCTTGCCTTCCAACATATCAATTTGGCTTAGTTTAAGTTTATTAACGGTAAAACCTGCACCCGGAGGGCCGTGCATCTCCTCGGAGTTCCCGGGTACCAGCATAAGGACATTTGAACCCATGGAATTTATTTCGCCCTCAATCTTTGACTGAGTTCCTGCTATTATCGAAATTAAAAGGACTATCGACATAACTCCGATAATAATCCCGAGCATAGTAAGAAACGAACGGATTTTATTCGAGCTCAGATTACGCAGGGATATGTAAAAACTCTCGTTAAAATTCATAAACTCCTATTGAAGCAAATTCGAAATTCTAAACTCGAAATTCGAAAAAACCAAAAACTAGAAACAAACAAAAAAACACTCTCAAACTCTAACCAGCTCTTTCGGTCCTCTGACTTCCGCCTTCTGTCCTCGTCACTAATATTATTCCCAGCCCCAGAGCCCAGCGCCTAGAACCTGTTTTTATTACTGTATTATTTTCACTTTCTGTCCGTCTTTGATCTTGGAGATATTCCCTTCTATTACGCCTTCCCCTTCTTTTAACCCTGAAATTATCTCGGTATTGTCATAGCTTTCCAGTCCCGTTTTTACACTTTTTTTCACCGCTTTATCTTTTTCCACAACAAAGACATATTTTCCATCCTTATCATCCCCTATTGCGGTATAGGGCACCATCAGAACATCACTTTTATTGTCCACCTTTACATAAATATCACCTGTCATGCCCAGCCGCAAAACCAGGGCAGATTTATCAAGACGGGATTTGACCTGATAGGTAATACCTTTTTCTTTTACTTCCAGGCTGCTTTTTGAGATAAATATAATAGTTGCTGGAATCCTGGTCTCTTTGTAGGCATCCAGAACTACCTCTGCCCGCTGATCTGCTTTCAATTGTCCGATATCCGTCTCATCAACATTTGATTCAAATATCATGTCCTTTAAATCAGCCAGCATTAAAGCAGGCATCCCGCCGTAAAGAGTTTCTCCGACCTCAATGAATTTCTTAACAATTGTTCCCGTAAAAGGAGCGGCAATAAAAGTATTTTTCCACTGTTCCTTAGCCTGCTCGGCCTGCTGGGGGGCGAGAAAACCATTTTCTGAAAGTGCGGCCATTCTTTGATGGTCTTTATCGGCTTGAGCGGCGGAATCAAGCTCAAGCAAAAGCCTGTCCTTTTCTACAGCTTCATTTTCTTCAACAAATATCTTACTCACCCTTCCGGAAGCAACGGTAGTAAGTTTTGCCTCATTATTCGACCTGACAGTTCCGGTGGCCTGCACATTAACCACGAGCTCCCCTCTCACCGCTTTCGCGGTTTTCACTTCCGTCCCTCCTCCGATACTGCAACCGCCAAGAAACGAAGCAAGGAAGACCAGGGCAAAAAACACTTTTACTTTTTTTAATCCTGAAAATTTTGTAGTTTTCATTCACTTTCCTCCCATGGAATATTCAAGCTCATTTAGCGCCGTATGATAGGCATAAAGCGCCTGCAGATTTTCCAGCTCTGCGCTGCTCTTTTTTGTCTGCGCTTCTATTAAATCAGTTAAAGTGGATAAACCTTGCTCGTACTTAGCGTTGACCGCTTCAAGATTCTTCTTTAAATATTCAAGCTTTGTGACCGCCAGCTCATAATCCTGTTTGGTTTCAGTTATTTTAAAATAATTATTCTTCACCTGCAGTATTATTGATTGTTCAAGTAATTTTTCGGCAGAAACAACATTTTTAAAAGCCAATTCCGCCTGGTCAACTTTAGCCGGCCTGGCAAAACCGCTAAAAAGCGGGATAGATACATTTAGACCTGCATTCCAGCTTTTATCCTTAAGAGATAAATCCGTCCCGGTATATTGATAACCCGCCTGTCCGGATACTGAAGGCCAGAATTCCGCGTAAGCGCCGCCTGTTGACGCCTCGGCTATTTTCCCTCTTGCTTTTAACTCTTTAAAGTCTATCCGCTGAACCAATGATTTTGATTTTGCTTCCTCATAGGATTTAAGGCCAAAAGGCGTTTCGCCGGGAAGCTCCAGCTTTTCCTCAGCAAGCGCCAGCTCTTCCTCCTCGCTTTTTACCAGCATGTTTTTAAGAGACACGCCCGCAAGCTCAACCTGATTAACCGCTTTCTTTGCTTCAAGTTCAAACTTAAGCGCTTCCACTTCCGCGTTCATTACATCTATCTGAGTAGCTAAACCCTGTTCTTTTCTGGCTTTAACTGATTCCAGGAGATGCTTCATATCATTTACCGTAAGCCGGGAAACTTTTTCCATTCCTTTGGCCTGGAGCAGGGAGTAAAAACCTTTTTTTACATTGTAAGCTACTTCCTTTTTCTTTTTCTCCAGCTGAAGCACTGCAAGCTCTTCACTCAAAGAAACCTGCCTTTCCAGCGCAACAGACCTTCCAAAATCCCAGATGTTCTGAGATGCATTTAAACCAAGAGAATACGAAGTATTATCAAGTTCGGCTCCCAGCCCCATAAGCGCCGCTGCAGCCCCAAATGTAGAAGAGGTAGGAGTCACCTGCCTGTTAGCGGAAAACGAAGCAGAAACGCGGGGAAAAAAAGCAGACTTCACTTCTCTGACTTTTGCCTTACTCGACTCAACATCATTCTGTAAAGCGACAATATCCGGGCTCTTTTTAAGCGCAATGTCAAGGCATTGACTCAGAGTAAGAGGTTCCGAATATAGTATTGCAGTTATTACTATTAAAAACAATGCTGTCTTGCTCATAAATTACTCCTTTACTCAAACCGTTAAACGTTACAAGTTCACACGTTACTCACGTAAAATACAAACTTGAAGACTGAAATCTGAAATTCGAAAAAATCAGAAATCTAAAAAACAAACCAAAAAGCTTAAATCTCGAACGGGCAGGCAGCGCCTGTCCCTGTAACCATATATTTAACCCGCGGCCCGTAACTCGACACTCGCTACTTTTATTTCGTGACAATTTCTCCGTCTTTAAAGTGAACGGTGTTTTTTGCAAAAGCCGCGATATCCTGTTCGTGCGTAATCAAAACAACGGTCTTCCCTTCCTGGTTAAGCTTGACAAATATTTTCATGATTTCCTCGCCTGACTTTGTATCCAGATTTCCTGTCGGCTCATCCGCCAGAACCAGAGAGGGATTTGTAACAAGCGCTCTGGCAATAGCCACTCTCTGCTGCTGCCCTCCTGAAAGCTCGTTGGGTTTATTTTTGTACTTATCAGAAAGACCCACCATATCCAGCGCCTTCATCGCAAGCTCTTTTCTGTTTTTTGCTCCGCTGTAAATCAGAGGCAGCTCAACATTGCGGATAGCATCAGTACGGGGAAGAAGGTTAAAGGTCTGAAAAACAAACCCGATTTTTTTATTCCTCACTTCCGCCAGCTCGCTGTCGCTTAGTTTTGAAACCTCTTTTTCATCAAGAAGATATGTCCCTTTTGTCGGTCTGTCAAGACATCCCAGAATATTCATACATGTAGACTTGCCCGAACCCGACGGCCCCATAATCGCGAGAAAGTCCCCTTCCTGCACTGAGAGATTGACATCTTTTAAAGCTTTGAATTCAATAGCTCCAGTCAAATATATTTTTGTAACATTTATTAGTTCAATTACTTTTTTCATTTAACGCTCCTGTTTTTAATTACTATTCTATAGATTTTATCAAAAGCTTCAAGCATTTCATCCCTATCCTGCCGCGACAGCAGACTAAAATACTTTTTCAGCCCTTCCAGATGGTGATTTTTAACACCTTCCAGAAATTTTCTGCCTTCATCGGTAATCCCCACCCTGATAGCGCGGCGGTCAGAGATATCTTTTCTTCTCTCAATAAAGCGGCTTTCTTCAAGTTTATCAATCAAATTTGTCATTGTAGCATAAGATACAGAAAGCTTATCAGCCAGGGTACTGAGCATGGGAGCCTGATTTTCCCTCAGGATAATGGCAACTGTTGCCATATGGAGAGGCCCAAAACCAAAATTTGCGACTTTATCATGCAGTTCAACACACTTTGGATTAAGCCTTAAATTCATCTTAAAATTCAGCTCGTAAGTTATCTCCATAAGTTTATTTATTACTTCATTCGGATTATAGCCCACTATTTCGCTCCTTGAACATACAGACTATTGATATTTTAATTATTGTAATATTAACATACTAAAGTATATTTGTCAAGAAGGAAAACAGCTAAATTGCAGTATACAACAAAGCCTTATTTCAGCTTATTTATAATACTCGCGGTATAGCCGGCGCCAAAACCATTATCAATGTTCACTGTAACGACATTTGAGGCACAGGAGTTTAGCATCGTTAAAAGCGCCGATACTCCTCCGAAATTAGCGCCATAGCCGACACTTGTAGGAACAGCAATAACGGGTTTGTCCACCAGGCCGCCGACAACACTGGGAAGCGCACCCTCCATACCGGCAACAGCAATTATTACTTTTGCTTCACGGATTTTATCATAATGTTTGAATAATCTGTGTATACCTGCAACTCCTACGTCATATATCCTTACAACATTACTGCCGGTTGCTTCCGCAGTAACAGCAGCTTCTTCAGCTACAGGAATGTCAGAAGTACCCGCAGTCAGAACTGCGACAAGACCTGTTTTTTTAATTTGGTTGGTAGATTTTTTCACCAGAATTGTCCTGCCGAGTTTATTATATTCTGCTTTGTTACCAAAAATTCGCTTTACTGCTTTAAAAATATTTTCCTCAGCACGGGTTCCCAGACAATAATCGGAATGCTTAACTACTTCATTTATGATAGCAACAATCTGTTCTTTCGTTTTTCCCTGGCAAAATATTACTTCCGGACAACCCGTACGAATCGCGCGGTGCGTATCTATACTGGCAAAATTCATGCTTTTGACAGGAAGGTGCTTGAATTCCTTTAACGCTTTTTCTATGGAAATTTTACTGCTTTTTACTTTTTTCAGTAGAGCCTTCAAATCATCTGCATACATAGTTTTACCCTTTTGCCCGCCTAAAATAGTTAATTATTTTTAACGCCGCCTAGTCAAAATCGTATTTAATTGCTCCAGCGTTTCCATTGAATTAATCAACGGTCTGAGATGTTTTATCCCCTTACTGCCTTTCAGATACCACAACAGGTGCTTCCTGAACTCTCTAAGTCCGGGTTTTTCTCCTTTATACGCAGCCATCTTTGCACCGTGTTGTTTTATTATATCATGTTCTTCTTCACGGGTGAGCGCAGGAAGAAGTTTTCCCGTCTCAAATAAATATATTACTTCTCTGAAAATCCAGGGATTTCCAAGACAGGCTCGCCCTATCATAACAGCGTCGCAACCGGTTTCATTAATCATTTTCTTTGCATCTTCCGCCGTCTTAATATCCCCGTTTCCTATTACCGGTATTCTTACGGCTTTTTTAACCCTGGCAATGTGTTCCCAATCCGCAGAGCCTCCAAAAGCCGCGCATTTCGTTCTCGGATGCAGAGTAACAGCTGATACTCCTGCCGCCTCCGCAGCCTTTGCGGTTTCAACCATATTAAGATTATCGTTATCCCATCCGCTTCTCAGCTTTACCGTTACCGGCACCTTGGAATGTTTTACAACAGAAGAGATTATAAGTTCAAAATTCCTGATATCTTTCAGCAAAGCCGCTCCGGAATTACTTTTTAAAACTTTTCTAACCGAGCAGCCGCAGTTAACATCTATAATATCGGCAGTGTTTGAAAGTATTTCCGCACCTCTTCCCATACTTTCAGCTTTTCCGCCAAAAATCTGAAGAGCAATGGGCCTTTCCTCATCATTTATATCGGCAATAAGGAGAGTCTTCCTGCCTTTTCTAATTAAGCCCTCCGCGCTAATCATTTCTGAAAATAACAAACCGGCGCCCAGGGCCTTTACAATACTCCGATAAGGGAGATCTGTTATGCCGGCCATGGGCGCCAGGAAGATATTATTCTTCGTTATTACATTTCCTATTATTACGCTTTTGGTTTGCATGCATCCGACGGACAAACATTGGCGCAAGCGCCGCAATCAGTGCATTTTTCAGAGTCAATAGTGTAAATAGGATCTCCTTCGGCAATTGCCTCCACCGGACATTCCGGCATGCAAGCTCCGCAAGCCACGCATTCTGTAGTGATGATATAAGCCATTATACTTCCTCCTTTTAAGAACGATTCCACCTTTTACCAGTTATTTTGGGCGGATCTTTTAATGAGATTACGAGACTACCGGATTCCACCGACATGTATTAGGGTTCCGGCGTTTCTAATCTATTTTTCATATCCTGTTTAACACTGCCTAAAGATACTTTAGAATTCTATTTCTTTTTCTATAAGTTCAAGCGGATTCACGTCCACTCCGAAAATCCAAATACCCCAGTGTAAATGAGCTCCTGTTGAAACGCCCGTACTTCCCACCTTCCCTATAATCTCGCCTTTTTTAACCTTTGCATTTTCTTCAGCAATAAGCGCGGACATATGATAATAAACACTTACTACTCCTGCGCCATGGTTAATCACTATCGTATTCCCTGTCAGTATATGATTCCGAGACAGGGTAACAACTCCGTTATTTGCGGCTTTTATTTCAGTTCCTTCATCTGCGGCAATATCAAGGCCTCTATGAATCCCTCCTGGGCTGCCATTAACTACCCTGCCCATGCCGTACTCTGTTGTTATTCGCCCTTCAACGGGCTTTATAAAATTACCGGACCAATATTTTTCATCTTTTAAAAAAGAAATTTCTTTCGCAAGGCGCTTCCGTTGTTTCGCTGTTTCTTCATTTGCAACCAATCTGCTTTTTTCAATTTCTATTTCTTCGCTTTTAAACACCCTGCCGCCAACTTCAACGACCTGCCCGGTCTTTCGGCCATCTACCTTTAAATCATACTTTCCGCCAATATCCCACCAGGCAGGGACCCCCAGCAAAACTCCTTTTGAAGCACCCTCTTTGCCGTCAAAAAGAGGAAATACCGATTTTTTTATTTGCACGCGTTTTGCCGTCTTGTCAAATACCTTCACAACAAGAATACCGCCGTGCGTAACTTTAGTCGAAGATACCTCCACCTTGGGCGCTACTGAAGCAGCCTCAGCCGAAAAACAAAAGCCGGACAAAAACAATACTGTCAGCAGCCTGTTCATGAAGTAATTTTTTTCAAAGCTTCCAGATATTTTTCCGAAGTTTTCCTTATTATCTCCTCGGGAAGGTCCGGCGGCGGCGGTTTTTTATTCCACTTCTTTTCAATAAGATAATCCCGGACAAACTGTTTGTCAAAACTCGGCTGAGCCCCGCCCGGCTTATATTGATCTTTTGGCCAGAACCTTGAAGAATCAGGCGTCAATATTTCATCAATAAGAATAAGCGTACCGTTATCCCTGCCAAATTCAAATTTCGTATCCGCGATAATCAAACCTTTTTTTTCTGCTATTCCCGAGGCTCTTTTGTAAACCTCGACAGCTTTCCGCCTGAGTTCTTTTGCAAGGTTTTCTCCTAACATATCAATCACATCTTCAAACGTTATGTTTTCATCATGCACTCCAACTTCTGCTTTCGAAGTCGGGGTAAATATCGGCTCCGGCAGCTTATCCGATTCCACCAGTCCCTTCGGAATTTTTATCCCGCAGATACTGCCGCTTTTTTGATACTCATTCCACCCTGAACCGGAAAGATACCCTCTAACAATACACTCAACCATAACAGGTTTGACGTTTTTTACTACCATTATCCTGTTTTCAAGTTCTTTAGAATATTCTTTTAAGGCAGGGAACTCCGCAACCTCTGTAGAAATCAAATGATTGGGAATTATATCAGACACCTGATTAAACCAGTACTTTGATATCTGCGTTAAAACCTTTCCTTTTTCGGGTATTCCCTGATTAAAAACAACATCGAAAGCCGACAACCTGTCTGTGGCAACAATAAGCAATTCTTTGTCAAGCTCATAGAGATCCCGCACCTTGCCTTTTTTTATAAACTTAAGGCCGGGGAATTTAGTTTCAAGCATTACCGGCATTTTCTGCTCCTTTATCCAATTAGCAAGCCCCAGGATATCATAAATCTGATTACAGTATTGAACATTTGGTATATTACCACATTTACAGGTGTTTTATCAAGAAAACAGAATTCAAATATTATTGAAATTATCATGCTTAAATGCTACTATTGTTACCGCCATGAAAAATTTGCCGGGATGGCGGAACTGGTAGACGCAGAGGACTCAAAATCCTCCGTTCGCAAGGGCATGAGAGTTCAATTCTCTCTCCCGGCATTTAATTCTAAGATTATAATCCAAAGAAAAAATTTCAAGCCTTTCCTGTCTCTTTTTTAACTCTTTTGATACAAGAGCCGAAGTTTCCCTTCCGGTTTTTCCGGCAAAAATGAACCTCTGCGGACTTACGTCCGAAGTTTCGGCGCTTAGGAGGTTTTTATGTACCGTAAGGGTGCCTGGCACGTCCCGCGAGCTCACGAGTTCCGAGCTGTTTTCTTTGGCCTAACGTCATAAAAAAGCTTGGTTTCCGGATACTAATATTATTCAATTACGCACAATTTATATGTACCTACCTTTTCAATTGTGAATTCAACCGTGTTTTTTACTTTTCTGTATTTGACTTCACCGGCATTTGAATCCTCCGGGGATAAAGCTTTAACGCTGCTTATATTCTTATCCGTTTTTACTCTTATCTTTATTTTTTTGAGGGTTTTCTCAACATCAAAATTAACCAGATGCAAATATGTTTTTTCCCTGTCGCCCAGAAGTTCAATCATGCAATAATTATTAATTTTCATTTCCACAAGTCTTTCACCGCCGAGCAGACTAAAGACTGTCCTTAATATTTCTTTATAGTTTAACGGTAAATGCCAGTATTTCGCATCAATATACCAATCCTCTACTTTGTAAGAATACGGAATCTTATGTTTAATTTCCTTAATAAACGCAAGTTTTCCGGTTTTAGAGCCGCTTTTAAGAGTCAGAAGAGGATTTTTCTCTCTTTTCCTGTACCATTCATCAAATTCTCCCGACTTTTCCGTAAATAAGATATTACCGCCGGATTTTATAAATCTTTTTATATTCTCAATTTGATCATTTGAAAGGCATTCAACATCCGGCAGAATCAGTAATGAATATTTAGATAAGTCTCCCAGATCCTTATCTAAAACAATATCAAAAGGGACTTTTCCCATCAGTAAAGTTTGAATTATTGCCACATTAGAATAATAAGTCCGCACTCTATTAAACGCCATCGAAGCATATGACTCAAGAACAGCCACATTCGCAAGCGAACTTTTATTCCAGAACATTTCCTTGTTTTTTGTTCTAAATCGCACATATTCTTTTCTGACGGGATATCTGTCAACATCCATAATATAACCAAAATTACCTATATGGCCCTGATTAAACACAAGATTCTCCGCCATAGAAAGCTTCAGGTGTTTTTCTGTCTTATCCCCGATATTTGGTATAACAACATTCCCCATAGCCCGAGCAAGTTTATAGGATCTTATGCTTGACAGGATTCTTCCATCCGCGGTAATTTCCGCATGAGGATCATGTTCATTATAAAAACAATCCGTATACTTTCCCAGCCGGTACAAATCAACACTGTCCCAGAATATAGAATTATGGCCCCACCAACCGTATGCATTATAATCAAGAATAATATCAGGATTAAGATTGTTTGTAAACTTGTAAATCCGCTCAAAAACTATCCTTAGAGTTTCGCACTTAAAATCCAGCCATTCCTGCATTAAAGGGTCCTTTACCTCATAGCAGGTAATAGGCATATTCCATCTCTTCCAGGAGGGAATTTCTATAAAGTTTAATTCCGAGAATCCGAACCTTTCCTTTGCAAGCTTTCTACCTTCGGCAGTATTCAATTTATATTTTTTGAAAACAAATTCCTTAAACTTCTTTTCGCACTCTTCGCAATGGCAAAGCTCCGGCTCCGGCCCCAGTCCTACATTGTCAAACGCTATCATATCCAGCTTAAGTTCTACTATGCCCTTTCTTATTACCTTTTCAAGATACCGGATGTAGTTTTCCTGATTTAAGCAGGGCAAATACCGAAAAAGCTGATGACCATAGGTGATCCCGACCTTCTCTCCCCACTGATTAATTCTTGCCCAGTTCCTAGAAGAAGGCTCCTCGGCAAACATGGTCTCATACTGAAAAGTTCCTAACTGAAGGTATCCTTGAACTTTTATTCCATACTTATGGCATTTTTTAATAAACTCCTTGGTCATCTCTATTTCTTCGTTTTCAACCTTAAGGCCATAACCCTTATAATAATGCGTTCTTACCACTGTTATCCCAAACTCTTTCAACTTTTTGATCGTTTCAATTGAATGCTCTTCTTTAAATATTTTTTCTTCATTTATTTTTGCATATCCCGCCCTTCTTCTAAAAATAAGCGGTTCATGATTCCCGTTCATTACTATCCCGTTTTCAAAACAACTTTTTCTATACATCTAGTTTTCTCCTTTATATAATTTTTTATTTGACCAGGGGCAGTTGAACTTGCCTGAATCAACCCCGCTTCCCCGTTATTATGAACCTCTCCGAGCTTACGAGGCTGTGTCAAAAGGTAGTTGCCTGATTTCATCAGGCGCAATAGGTACGCTCGATGAATCAAGCAACTACAATATGTTTCAGCAGTATTCAGATCTACACTCTATCTTCTGAAGACTGAAACTACTTTTTTATTTCAACATTTATTATTCTTTTCAAATCCTGCTTGCATTTTGGACATTTTCCGGGCTCGGAAGAGATCTTCTTGCATCCTATACATTGATAAGTAACTTCAAATTTCTTTAACGGCGGATTACCTTTGCAGCCGGGACATAATACCTCTTTTTCGTTCATATAACCGCATAGTTTGCACTTATATGTATAGCTTTTTGTTCTCTTTGTCAAAACAATATTGTGCAGGGGGCATTTACCCGCTTTTGCAAATTCTTTTTTGCATTTTTGACATTCAAAATACTCCCGCTGAAGTACGTTAGCGTCAATTCTTTTAACTCCCTGAGGCAAAGGAAGATTTGCCGAAGGTTTAGTAACAGCAGGGGTAGTTACAGAAGTAGCAACCGTTGTTGTTGTTGAGGCTCCTTTATTAACCTCGACTTTCTTAACTTGAGAAAACATAAAAACAGAGCAAACCAAAAATAACATTATTACCGCACAAATACCTTTTTTCATCCTGCCTCCTTAAGATATAATTACGCCGATTCTAAAAGCCGGCTACTCCGATACACTGTTTTTCAGAGTGTTTTTAATATCCCTTTCAACTTCTCTTTTTTTAATTGCTTCTCTTTTGTCAAACAGCTTTTTGCTTTTCGCAAGCGCAAGCTCGACTTTTATTAAATTCCCTTTCAGGTAAACTTTTAGAGGAACCAGAACTAATCCGCCTGCGCTTAGTTTTCCCGTTAAACGCTCTATCTCATTTTTATGCAGAAGAAGCTTGCGTTTTCTTGCGGGATCAGTATTGGAATAACTCCCATAAGAATACGGACTGATATGCATATTATACAAAAAAACCTCACCGTTATCAACCTTGCCAAAACTGTCCTTCAGCGCAACCAGGCCTTCCCTTGCTGATTTAACTTCAGTACCTCTTAGAGCTATACCGGTTTCATACGCTTCAAGTACATGATAATCAAAGCGCGCCTTTCTGTTTACCGCTATGTCTTTAATTAGAATTTCTGTCATGAAGTTTAAAGAGTTTCTTTAATTCGCAAACGCTTTTAATTATATAATCCGGTTTGTCTTTCCCTTTATATTTTTCTGCTTCTTTCTTCGAGGTTACGCCTGTAAGGACCATAACGGTCTTTGCTCCTGCGTTCTTGCCAAATAAAACATCCGTATCATACCTGTCGCCCACAACTACCGCCTCCTCAGGTTCTATTTTTTCCTGCTTTAACAATATCTCAAGCATAAAAGATTCCGGCTTGCCTATTAAAAACGCTTTAACACCCGAGGCTGCTTCAACTGCCGCGACCAGGCTGCCGCCTCCCGGATACAGCCCGTTTTTCCCGGGATACGTATAGTCTTTATTCGTAGCTATAAAAAAAGCACCCCTTTCTATAAGCGCTCTTGCGGTCTCCAGCGCTTTATAGGAAAATTTTCTATCTAACCCCACAACCACGTAATCAGTTTTTTTAGGGACTCTGCCGTTCACAGAAAATACTCTCAACCCCGCGTCTTTTAACTCTTGTTTTAATCCCTTCTCTCCTATTACAAAAGCAGAACGCCCTTTTGCCTCTTTTTTCGACAAGTACAGCCCCGCAGCATAAGAAGAAGCCATTATTTCAGTAAGAGAGCATTTAAATCCCATCTTATTCAATTTTTTCAGGTTATCCCTTCTTGAAAGCATTGCATTATTAGTGGCAAAAGCAACCTTATGTCCCTGTTCACGAAGACGGCAAACAGTTTGAGGCGCACCCTTAATTACACTCTCATCCCTATAAAGTACTCCGTCAAGGTCAAAAATAAAAAACACTATACCACTTCCTTTTTAAGTAAAAGCTTCATTTTCTCAACATACTCATAAGGTATCAGTATTGAACCCAGATATATTTTACTTTTGCCCGCCCCATGATCATCCGAGCCGCCGGTAATTAAGAGCTTATATTTAACCGCAAGTTCTTTGAGCTTTTCTACTGTACCCGAAGAATGTTCGGTATGATATACCTCCACCCCCTGCATTCCGCTCTGCAATACCTTCTCAATAAGCTCATAGTTATTAAGCACTCCGGGATGGGCCATGACCGGAACCCCCCCCGCACTTTTAATCAAATTCGCCGCTTCTAACGGGGATAAAAACTGTTTTTTTACATAAGCAGACCCGTTGGGCCCCAGATATTTTCTAAAGGCCTCCGGAATGTCGCTTACAATACCTGCAAGCTTCATCGCTCTCGCAATATGCAAACGGCCCACGGCCGTATAGGATTCTGTAAGCAACAAAACATTTTCAATCTTAAGGTCAATATTCAAACCTGTCAGTTTTTCTATTATTTTTTTTGCTCTTTCCATGCGGCTAAGGCGCAATTCATCAAGCTTATTTTTAAAACCCGGATTTTTCCAGTCTATAAAATAGCCCAGAATATGAATCTCGCAATTATCTTCTTCCGCTGACAACTCTACCCCTGGAATTATTTCTACTCCATACATCGGAGCTATTTCCATCGCTTTTGCAATACCCTCCACCGTATCATGGTCCGTAATACCGACAGCCCTAAGGCCGCACGATTTAGCAAGCTCCAATACCTGCTCCACAGAAAAGGTAGAATCAGATGCTTTTGTGTGTACATGTAAATCCGCATAACCGTTTGTCATTACTTTATCCCCATAAATCTGTGAATTTGCGGTACCAATCTTATATCAGCACCCGTCCTAAACACCTTACTGCTGTCTATCAACTTAATAACTTTGCTAATGTCCGAATTATATTCCGGTTGAAGTATAATTACCGCCTTTTTGGCTGTCCTTACAGCTCTTTCTATTTCCCCCGGTTTTGTTTTATCAGAAATCACAATTTTTACAAATGCTTTCTTACCTGCCAGCTTTAAAAATTTCGAGTGTTTTCCCCATAGCCCCCTTTGTCCGGACGAGGAGGGAAGCTTTATATCCATCGCTATAATATCCGTGTAAGGCAAAATATTCTTCAAAGGGTTGCACAATGTTCCGTTTGTCTCAAGATAAACCTTAAAACCGTCGCGTTTAAGCCCCGCCGCAATTTCAACCGCAAACTTCCCCTGCACTAAAGGTTCCCCGCCGGTTAAGCTTACGGAATGAACCCGGCCGCAAAAACTCCTCACTATCTTAAGCACTGTTTCCGGGCTCACAGGGTTATGATAGATTTTTTTACCAAAAGCTTTAAAATTATCCTTTATTTCTCCGGCCGCAGCAGTATCGCAATAGGAGCATTTTAAATTACACAAGGACAACCTGATGAACACCTGCCGTATTCCGGCTAAGGCTCCCTCCCCCTGATACGATACAAATATCCCGTCGAGAAAACCTGTTTTATTCATTTAAATAAGAAGCGGAGGCGCGGGCGGTCTCCCAGACTGTTACTTTATAAAGTTTCATCCGTTTTGCCTTTAACGGCTTACTTAAGCCTTCAAATATATGTTTTGCAATGTTTTCTGCAGAAGGATTTATCTTTTTAAAATACGGAAGCTCATCCAGCAATCTATGATCGAGAACCTCCATAATCTTCTTCAGCTCCGCTTTAAGCTCGGCAAAATCCACAACCAGCCCTGTTTTATTGAGTTTCTTTGCTTTAACAGTTATCATTACCCTGTAATTATGCCCGTGTACTCTTTCGCATTTTCCTTTATAACCTCGGAGGTAATGAGCCGAAGCAAATTCATCTTCCACATTCAGTTCAAACATTCCGCACCCGTCCTGTTTTTTTAAGTTCTTTAATAAATTCTTTTAAAAGGTTATTTTTCGAAACCTTTTTAATTATTTTTCCATTTTTGAAAATAAGGCCGCTTTTTTTTCCTCCGGCAAGGCCTAAATCAGCTTCTTTGGCCTCTCCCGGCCCGTTAACTACGCACCCCATCACTGCTATTTTTACGGGTTTTGCAAGCTTTAGCATTTCATCTTCCACTTTTTTCGCCATGCCGAAAATATCCACTTCACATCGGCCGCAAGTCGGACAAACCACCAGATCCGATTCGTTTTTTCGAAGCCCCAGCGCTTTAAGTATTTCTCTGCCCACTTTCACTTCTTCTTTCGGTTCTGCGGCAAGAGATACCCTGAGCGTATCTCCCAGCCCGCGGCTCAGCAGCAGACCTATTCCGACAGAGGATTTTACTGTACCTGTAATTGCAGTACCCGCTTCGGTAACTCCCAGATGAAAAGGATAATCGCAATGTTTTGCCATTTTTTCGTAAGCATTCACAGTAGTCATGGTATCCGAGGCCTTTAACGAAACCACCATATCATAAAAACGGTTCTTTTCGAAGAACTTTACATACTCAAGAGCTTTTGCAACCAGTTTATCCGCGGTTACAGACGCTTTTTCATGGCGCTTCTTTTCTGTATATTTTTCTATAGACCCCGCATTTAGCCCTATTCTTATCGGAATTTTAGCGCTTTTAGCTGCCGCAAAAATTTCTTTTACCTTCCATTCCTCTCCGATATTCCCCGGGTTAATTCTTATTTTATCCGCTCCTGCCTCTATTGACATGAGCGCAAGCTTATAGTTAAAGTGGATATCCGCAACCAGCGGTATCTTTATTCCTTTTTTAATGTTTATAATAGCTTTAGCTGCTTTTTCATCCGGAATCGCAACACGGATAATGTCGCAGCCTGCTTTTTCAAGTTCTTTAATCTGAAAAACAGTAGCCCTGACATCTCTTGTGTCGGTTTTAGTCATAGACTGGATAGAAACAGGAGCATTCCCGCCTATTTTTATCGTGCCGCAAAAGACCGGTCTTGTTTTACGCCTGTTCACTGAATCTACTCCTTAACCTAAAAAAGATTCCGCTGATTGCGCCGCCTTAAACATTAAACAACTCCTGCAAATTTTCTTTCATACTTTCCTATACTTCATAATATTATTTTATAAGATTTCTTGCAACTATTTTAGCAATATCATTCCAGGTTACCAGTATCGCCATGGCAATAAGGAGAAAAAATCCCGCTTGAGCCAGAAAGGACTGCACCTTAAAACTTACAGGCTTCCCTCTTATTCCCTCTAATATGAACAGAATAAGCACCCCGCAGTCAACCACGGGAATGGGAATAATAAGGTTAAACAACCCCAGCGCCACACTGATAAAGGCAAAAAAGAAAATAAAATCATTCATCCCTCTTTTTGCCATATTTGCCGCGGACTGAACAATCATAACCGGACCGCCGAGGGATTCTTTTGCGGACATCTTTCCGGTTACAAGTTTTGAGATGGCAACCAACTGCAGCTTGGATATAGAATATACCTGTTCTCCGGCCAGACCAAGAGATTTAAAGAAGTTTACCTTCTCATAAGTAAAAGACGGCGGCCTGCTGCTGATGCCTATAATGTACTTATTTGTAACTATGGCATCTTTCATGGGCTTAACTTTGCGGGTTAATATTTCCTTTCCTCTTTTTATTTCAAAAAGCATCTCTTTACCTTCCGACGCAATCGTTGCTTTTCCTATATCGGCAAACTGATTAACGGCAATACCGTCAATTTTCCGCACTTCATCTCCCTCGTTAAGCCCCGCGGCATAAGCCGGGCTCCCCGGGCTTACGCTGTCTATTACCGGCAGCACAAAGGGGGAAATACCGAGGGATTTATCTTTCGAATAATCAAGTTTTAACTCTCTGCTTTTTCCGCCCTCCGTTACTTTTATTACAACATTCTTCTTATCGGCAAATTCGTTATAGAGAGCCGACCAGCTTTTTACTTCTTTACCGTTCACCGAAAGAATCTCGTCATTATATTTAAATCCCGCTTTTTCTGCGAGGGAATTTTTTTCTACGCCGCCAATCCTGGTCGTATAGTCCGGCACCTTTATCGCAATCGACATAAGAAGCACAAAAACAATATAAGCAAAAACAAAGTTCATAAAAGGCCCCGCAAAAACAATCAGGGCCCTGGACCACCAGGGCTGTCCAAAATACTCCCATTTTTCGAATTTTTCGCGATTTTCAGGATCTTCTCCCGCCATTTTTACAAAACCGCCGAAGAAAAAGAAAAGGCAGATCATATAATCGGTATCTCCTCTTTTAAAACCGAACAAACGCGGGCCAAAGCCCAGGGAGAATTTATCTACTCTGACCCCCATGTACCGGGCCATCATAAAGTGCCCGAGCTCATGCACCAGTATTACAACTCCTACGGCAATAAATATCTGAAGCGCCAGCAATATTTTATCAATGTACTCCATTATCTTCAGTCTCCTTTTCTACAAATTCACGGCCCCACTTTTCCGCCGCAATTACATCTTTAAGCAGGGCTTTTTTCAGTATTTTTCTGTTATTCAGCGCTTTTTTTATCAGTTTTGTCATTCCGGTAAAACTTGTTTTTTTATTAAGAAAAGCATTGACCGCGGCTTCGCCCGCGCCTGAAAGCACAGCCGGAGCTGTACCGCCTGCTTTACAGGCCTCCACGGCATAAGAAAGCGCCGGAAATTTTAAAATATCCGGCTTGAAAAATTCCAGGGTTTTCAACTTTGCAAAATTCAATCTTCCGATATTATTATTCATTCTTTCAGGATAAAACAGCGCATATTGTATCGGAAGGCGCATATCGGCAACTCCCAGCTGGGCAATAACAGAATTGTCCGTAAATTCCACCATGGAATGCACAATACATTGAGGATGGACCACGACTTCGATATCGTCAACGGAAACACCAAAAAGATGGTGGGCTTCTATAATTTCAAAACCCTTATTCATCAGGGTCGCAGAATCAATTGTAACTTTTTTCCCCATTTCCCACCTGGGATGATTAAGAGCGGCCTCAGGTGTTATAGATTTGAACTCTCTTTCTTTGTGATTAAAAAACGGCCCGCCTGAAGCGGTAAGTATCAATTTTTTAACTTTCTTCGGATCTTCCCCGTTTAAACACTGAAAAATAGCAGAATGCTCGCTGTCTATCGGATATATTTTTACGCCTTTTTTTCTCGCCTCACCCATTACAATATCCCCGGCAACAACCAGAGTTTCTTTATTCGCCAGCGCAATATTTTTTCCCCGTTTAATTGCTTCTAAAGTAGGAATAAGACCCGCTCCGCCTACCAGGGCAATAACCAGGATGTCCGACTCGCATTCACGGATAAGTTTCAGCTGCCCCTCAAATCCGGACAGCATTTTAACCTCCGTACAACTGCCGCAGGACTTAAGACGGATAAACGCATCATAATCGTGAACAGAAACATATTTCGGCTTGAACTTTCTTATTTGCTCCGCAAAAAGTTTGACATTATTCCCTTTAGCGCTCAAAGCAGAAACTTCGAAAAGGGAAGGAAAAGCAGCAATAACTTTCAGCGTGCTTACACCTATGGAGCCGGTTGAACCAAGTATTGCTATCTTTTTTTTCTTCACATTACCGCCAATAGAAGATATATAGGAGCAGCAATCAGAAAGGAATCCAGTTTGTCCAGAACTCCCCCGTGCCCGAGCAGTAAATTCGATGAATCTTTCACCCCGCAGTATCTTTTCAACATAGATTCAAGAAAATCTCCGACTTGCGCAGCCAGGCACAGGATGACGACTACGGCGTAGGTATAGAATAAATTGTTATACGGAACTAAAGCGGATGTAAACGGCACATATCTGAGTATTGTTATCATGGCAAGGGTAATAATAATGCCGCCGATCATGCCTTCCAGTGTTTTCTTTGGAGAGAGAAGAGGCAAAAGTTTATTCTTTCCATATCTGGAGCCTATAAAATATGCTCCGCTGTCATAGAACCATACTACGGCAAACAAAAACAATGTAGGATACGGACCTATATTTTTTAACAGGAACAAACTGCTTCCGAGCATTACTATATAAAACACGCCGAAAAAAGAGAAGACAACACTATGCACGCTATCCCTGATGTCCTTTGTAAAAATGGAACAAACAGTTATTAAAACAGCATAAATAATAATTAGAGTCAGGGCCCTGTATAATATTTCAGCGTTAAACGCCGAAATGCGAAATTGAGCCATTCCAAAAAAAGCCGCGATCAGAAAAAACATGTTTAAGAAAGTAAATATCTTAATATTTGCTTTCTTAAACATTCCGGAATATTCAAATAATCCCATAAAAAGCCCGAAAGCTATAACTATATTGTAATAAACAGGATTATCCAGGGTTATGAACCAGGCAAATAACGGTATGAACAATACGGCGACTATTAACCTTCCTATCATAAGCTTTTCACCCCGCCAAAACGTCTTTCTCTCTGTTGATAATTAAGCACGGCCCTATGAAGATCTTCCACATTAAAATCCGGCCAAAGAATATCCGTGACGTATATTTCACTGTAAGCAATCTGCCATAAAAGAAAGTTTGAAAGCCGGAGTTCCCCGCTGGTCCGTATCAGCAAATCAGGATCCGGCAGTCCCGCGGTATACAAATAATTAGAAAAAGTATCCTCATCTATTAAATTAACCGCCGCGTCCGGATTAACATCCTTTTTAGCCTTAAGAATATCCTTCAATATCCTTCGTACTGCGTCAATTATTTCACCCCTTCCCCCGTAATTCAAAGCTAAATTCAGAATCATAGCGGTATTATTTTTAGTAACTTTCAAAGTTTTTTCAAGTTCTTTCTGTACAAACCCCGGAAGTTCATTCAGTCTTCCGATTACATTCAAACGAATACTGTTTTTCATCAGTTTAGCGCGCTGAAGAATCAAATAGGTTTTAAGCAACCTCATTAAAAAAGATACTTCTTTTTCCGGCCGGCGCCAATTCTCCGTAGAAAAAGCATACAGCGTAAGTACTTTTATTCCCAGATTCTTACAGGCAGTTACCGCCATATCAACAGTATCCATACCTTTCTTATGGCCTGTTGTCCTGGGGAGCCCTTTCTTTGCCGCCCATCTGCCGTTGCCATCCATAATAATGGCAATATGCCGGGGAAGTTTATTTTTATCGATGCTTTCCAATACATCCCGGGTAATAGAAGAGCTTTTCATTTGATTGACATTTTTAAAGCCGTCGAATAAGTCCGGCTTTACGCTCCTTTTCAAAAAAGATTCCACTGATACATAGAACAATGATTTAAAACAATGAATCTCTCCAAGCTTACGCACGGAGTTTCGACGATATGAAAGATTCATGCCAAACTCATCCACGGCTCTAACGCCCGGGGTTTTCTTTGGCATAACATCATAAAACATGATATTGCTGATACTTACTCTTCCCCTACCGCATTCTTACATCGTACTTACTTTCTAATCTTTCTGATACAAACCGAAACTGCTACATTACATACCTTTTAACATCAACCGAACCTCTCCCAACAAATACTCTGCGCAGTGACTCGTTATTTACCTTGCCCAATTTTTCAGCGATAGTGTCCTCTTTTTGAGAGGGAATTAACTTTTTCTGACCTATTTGAGTATATCAAATATTAAGGGTTGCTTAAAGGGCAAATTTATGCGTAAACTAGGAAAAAGGAGAAA
>JAZDIO010000159.1:0-2885 GCA_043804965.1 Candidatus Firestoneibacteriota bacterium
CTTCCTGCAGTCTTCCACAAGCAGATTATAAAGTTTTAAAACCTCATCCCGGTTGTCGTTCCATTCCATTATAAACATCTCGATGCCCATATAAGTTATCATTAATTTGTGTATAGGATCCGCGCTGCATCTGTCCCTTACTATAAAACCGTCTCCAAGAAATTTTTGCTTGGCAATAACGGAGTCATACGTAGGAACATATTTATTATTCTTAATGATCTCGGCAAGAACTTTGTAATCTTCCTTGCTTTTAAAAAACTTATCTTCGTCATGCCAGAGACTGCCGGTTGCTGTATTCAACACCTGATAATGCTGCTTCTTGCTCACCTTCCCCGAAGGCGTTTCTACCTCTATTATTCTTTTTTTGGTTCCATTCTCGCTAAATTCAGAGCTCCTCTCTTTAACATCGGGGTTCCCGCCTCTAAAAGAACCCACGCGGAAAACTACACACATCCCGTTATTACGCAGCCACCTTTCCGAATCACATAAGGTTGTTTTATTTTCATAAGCCGTAAAAGGGACATAGTCGGCCTTTTTTCTTTTTAATACTTTTTCCACGCGTTCTCTGGGGGTCAGCATATTTTCCTCTTCCTTTGTTGTATTTTTTACGTCATTCTTGAAAGTTTTTCCTTTGTTATATTGTTGAGCGGGGGTTTTCCATTGAAGAAAAGTTCAAAATCCGCTGCGACCTGAGAACCTTCCCTTTTTTCAGAATCAACTGTCCGGCCGGGAGTATGCGCGGTCGGATAACAATTTTTTACTGTCCTGTATTCATGCACCTCCGGCAGGGGTTCCGGCTCAAAAACATCCAAAGCAGCCTGAATTTTATCGGCTTTAAGGGCTTTTAGCATCACGTCAGGATCTATCAACCCCCCTCGGGCTGTATTTATGATTAAAACACCTTTTTTCATCATTGCAAATTCTTTTTCACCAATCATATGAGTAGTTTCCGGTGTTAAACCCGCATGAAGAGTAATTACATCCGCAGTTTTTATAACTTCTTCTTTAGAAGTCAGAGTTATACCAAGTTCTGCCGCCCTTTCTTTGGGAAGGTAGGGATCATAGGCTCTTATAACGCAGTTAAAAGGCTTTAATAGTTTCACAACATTCGCGCCCACAGCGCCCACGCCTATAAGCCCGATATTCTTGCCCTGAAGATCTTTTCCTACGGGGACTCCCTCGCTCCACTTTCCGGTTCTCACATGCTCCATGCTCTCATATACTTTATGGAGCGCTGTCAGCATCATACCAACGGCAAACTCCGCTACGGTATAACCAATACCGCCGGCGCTGTTTGTCACAAGAATACCTCTTTCATACGCGGCTTCCGGGCTTACATGTCTTACTGCGCTGCCTATAACCCCGATAATCTTAAGGTTGGGCGAGTTTCTTACCTGCTCCGGAGTAAGGCTGAACCCTCCCCGGCAGGTGATTACCCCGTCAACCACGCTTAGAAGTTCTGTTACTTTCTTTGCGTCCGGTTTTATTTTACTGCTGTCAAATATTTCTCCGACAGCATAAAGCTTTTTTTCCGTTTCCGCGCTTATGTATCTCTTGTAGTTATCTTCCGATAGTGTTATCCAAATTTTTGGTTTCATTCCTTCTCCTTTTTATTTTTTATTTATCTCTCTGTCAATTTTTTCAATCTGGTAGCCCAAGCCATAACCTTTAAGCGTATCTGTGTAAGCATAGCCGTCTCTTATCTCGCAGATCCTAGGGTGTATTTTTGCCTCCGGCTCGGAGAAAGCAGGATAGAACTGCCTTGCATTTATTTCCACACTGGAGTTAAGAGTATTAATCCTCGCCGCAAAACCTACGGCCTGGAGCAGCGAAAGTCCGGGATTTGTCAGGTCCTGAAGAGTATAGACTATCTTCTTCTCCGCCGCCTTGCAAATCATAAGCAGCTCCATAGAAACACATTTGCAGGTTTTAAGCGCTATGCCGCTCCAGTTTAACTCCATTGCCAGATCAAAGTCTTCCAGGGTCATAAGGCTTTCGTCAATTATAACCGGCTTGATAGATGATAATTTCTTCATGTCAAATTTATGGCCTCTCAGCTCCCTCTCCGTCGGTTGTTCAATATATAATATCTCGTCAAAAGCGCGCCTGTCTTCTTCTTTCAGCTTCGAGAGATACTCAATTATATATTCCGGGCTCTCGCATTGTTCGTTTGTATCCGCGGAGAAGCAAAGTTTCCGCCCCGGAACATGGTTTTCATGAGCTATCCTGGCAACCGCCTTTGTGCGGTCCAAATCCCACTTTAAATCTGAGCCTTTAAGTTTTATTTTTAAGTTAAAAACCTTGTCTCTTTTTATCCACTCATCCAGGGTTACGGGAACGCTGTCTTTAACATCCGTTTCATCTATCTCCGCAACAGTCAGCTTATCCAGGCCTCCTACGAGGTGAAATACCGATACTCTTGTTTTATACTTTTTCAGAAGACTATCTCCGATATATTTACCCGTAAACTTCGGCCCCAGGTAATTTGAGAGATCGTCCATGTGCTCTTTCCCAAAACCGTCATAAGAAGAGATCTTATTGACCTTTCCAAAAGCATCATGCACCGCGGCATCCACACAGGAAGTTGAAACAAGCCCGGCCAGGAACGGATATTCCTCGGTAAGACTGAATTTTTTTGTTACTTCTTTGCAGAGCTTGGGCAAATCCTTTTCGGTTTCTACGAATATCCTGACCGGATGCGCATAACCCTTGAAATTAGCCGCAATTTTACAGAAACCTTTTACGGCGTCTATCATGGCTTTTTCTTTCAGAAGGTGATCTATATTTTTGGTAGGAAACGCCCAAAAATCAGAAAGAGGAATAGCCCCCCAGCCGGAGGCCTTATCGCCTTTTCTATTTTCCACAGTAACTTTTACCTGAGCATA
>JAZDIO010000160.1:0-2319 GCA_043804965.1 Candidatus Firestoneibacteriota bacterium
AGGAGTAAAGAATAATAGAATCTTGACAAATGACAAGAAGGACATCAATAAGGAAAAATAATGCAACCCAAAGATAAATTAATTGTAGCTTTCGATTACTCGGATGAAAAGACGGCTTTAAATGTGGCGGAGAAGGTAGCGCCGTATGTCGGGGTGTTTAAGGTCGGATTTGAACTGTTTGTTTCGGCGGGGCCTTCTGTTGTTAAGAGGATCCATGCGTTCGGCGGGAAAGTCTTTCTTGATTTAAAGCTGCATGATATTCCAAATACTGTGGCAAAAGCGGTACTCTCAGCGGCGGAGATGAATGTGTTTATGCTGAATGTGCACGCTTCCGGCGGGCTGGAGATGATGAAAAAGGCGGCGGAAGAAGTGAAGAAAACAAAAAACCCACCGCTTCTTATCGCGGTAACGGTACTTACCAGTATGAACAGCGAAGCTTTAAAGAATGAATTGAATGTCCAGTCCACAGCGGCAGAACAGGTTGTCTGTCTCGCTAAGTTAGCCAAGAGCGCAGGCCTTTCCGGTGTTGTCGCCTCCGGAGAGGAAATAACCGCTATCAAAGCCGCCTGCGGAAAAGATTTTAAAGTAATAGTCCCCGGCGTAAGGCCTTCTTGGTCCGCCAAGAATGACCAGAAAAGAATAGTCACCCCGAAAGAAGCGATAGAAAGAGGCGCCGATTTCATAGTAGTAGGTCGCCCCATTACCGCCGCCGAAAACATAGCCGAAGCCGCTAAAAAAGTCCTCCTGGAGATATCCTGAATTATTTGTTTGCTGTTTTTTACCGGTCTTTCTTCTCCGGCTTCAGCCTTCAGTTTTTAGCTAACCTTTTATTGCGTTGTTTTTTCATATTGGCTTTTCTGTGCGTTTAATATATAATTAAAGCTGTATAAATGCCGTAATTGAGGAATAACCATGCCGGTAAGGGTTTGGGAAGAGAAGCTTGTAATTCCTGTTGCGGTAAGGAGAGGTCTTATCCTGCTGTTAAGTGATTAAATAAACGGAAAAAATAGGTTATGATATGAGGGTTAAACAAGAAAATGAAAAGAATATTTGTTGTCATAATAATGCTTTTAAGCTCCCAGGCAGGGCTTTTTGCTCAGCAAAAGGGAAAGTTTACGCTTATTGAACTTGTCACTTCATCCTGTCCGTGGTGCGTAAAGATGGCGCCGGTAATTAATAATATAAGGGCGGACTTTAGCGGAATATTGAATGTGGAAATAAAAAATGTGAATAGCGATAAAACCCTGGCAAAAAAGTACAAGATTCAGGGAGTCCCGACACAGGTATTGCTGGATGAAAAGGGCAATGTGGTTTTCAATCATCCCGGATATTGCGATGAAGCTAAATTAAAGCAGATGCTGGAAAACGCCGGGGTAAAAGTCATTCCGGTAAATCCGCTTGAAAAAGTGAAGGCTCTCGGGGTTCCTTTCTATAAAGAAAAAGGGAAGGTACGGTTCATCGGACTTCCCTCGGGGAAACTTGAAGCCATAGTAACGGATAACAAGGGGAAAAAAATAAGGGCGCTGGACACTAAAAGCGAAGTTCTATGGAACCTTAAGGATTCGAACGGAAATTACGTTGCAGCTGGGGAATACATAATAAGTTTTTCGGACAGCAAGGACAACAAAAAAGATGTAAATATAAAAGTTGAAGAAAAAAAACAGCCCTGACCTGAAAAAGGACGGGAAATTAACGGAGGTTCTATGCTTACAAACGAACAGGTTTTGGATATTTTTAAGAAGTCAGGGGCTTTACTTGAAGGGCATTTTAAATTAACCAGCGGGCTTCATTCGGGGCAGTATCTGGAGAAATTTCAGGTTTTACAGTGGCCCAAGCATACGGAAATACTCTGCAGGGAAATTGCGGAGAGATTCAAAAATGATGGTATTAATGTTGTAGTCGGCCCGGTTACAGGCGGCGTTATTCTCTCTTATGAGGTTGCGAAATGCCTCGGGGTGCGCGGTATTTTTACGGAAAGGGAAGAAGGTAAGATGACCTTAAGGAGAAGTTTTAAAATAAATCCCGGAGAAAAAGTTCTTATTGTTGAGGATATTATTACCACCGGCGGTTCTGTTATGGAAGTCATTGAAGCATTAAAGCCGTTTGGCGGGGAGATTTCGGGTGTCGGGCTTCTAGCCGATAGAAGCGGAGGAAAAATTGACTTTGGAGTCAAAAAAGAAGCTCTCCTGACTTTGAAAGTAGCAAATTACCAGCCGGAAAAATGCCCGCTGTGTCAAAGAGGGATTCCTCTGACAAAACGAGGAAGTAAAAAATAGGAAGTTGAGCAAAGGTATAAATATCAAACCATAAGCCCTTTGC
>JAZDIO010000161.1:0-3235 GCA_043804965.1 Candidatus Firestoneibacteriota bacterium
GCTGGCGCTGAATTTATCCACCGCACTGACGAGAGTATGAGCAGATCTACACAGAATGCACAGACAAAATAAGAAAGAGGAGGTGGTAAACGGCTATATTTTTTTAAATCAGAGCTGAAAAATATTTATCAGTAAGCCCTAATTCACAATGCAGTAGTTATATATTTGTTGACAAAAGCTGAAAAATAATACATATAATAAAGTGTTTTAAATATGTTTATAAAAACGGCCAGAAAACCCCAGGCTTTTAAGCCTGGGGGTGAATGGCTGCCCGAAACGGAGCCAGTTTTTACTGGCGTAGTGAAGGCTAATCTGGCATAATCTGGGTATTATGAGGAAAATATGAAGAGGGAGTCATACAAAACATCGGTTGTTGATACATTTGGTATGGATACCGAAGTATAGGAAACGTGTGTTTAGAGGTAAAATAGTCAGCCGTTTGAAGAAATTGTTGTATGAGGCGTGTAAGATGAATCGCTGGTGGATAGAGGAATTGAGTATTCAAGAAAACCATGTACATGTAATGATCCAGATAAATCCACGAGAGAGCGTGGCGGATGTTGTGCAAATATTGAAAGGTGGAACCAGTAGAATAGTTCGCAAGGAGTATCCTGAACTGGAAGAATTCTTGTGGGGAGATAGTTTTTGGGCGGATGGCTATTTTGCTGAAACAGTTGGACAGGTTGAAGAGGAAGTTGTCGCAAAATATATAAGAGAGCAAAAAACGTAAGATTATGCCAGAGGTCGGAAGCTCCGGCCTTTAGGCCGGAGAGTTCGTTCACTCCGAGTTTTTAATCACCAGGTGTAAACTATGAGCACGCGTAAACATATTTTTATAATAATTCTTTTGGTTGTTTTGTCATTGTGCATCTACCTGTATATGTTAGTTACGGCGCAGGCACACAAAGCTGCGATTAGAGTTAGAGAAATCAGAACATACAAATTTGTTACTCCCGAGTGGTGTTTTGTTTTTGAGGATTTTGAAAACCCTGGCATTATCAAGTTATTAGAACAGGAGAAAATAAAAGAGTTAGTAAAAGGCGCGGACACCGAGTTTGAGAAAGTTTTACTGGTTAAAAGGTGGGTTCGGGAACAATTAAAAGATGCAGTAGGTGGTTCTCCTAATATAATATGGAATGCTGCGGAAATTTTAGAACTGGTGCGACAAAAGAAGATGCACGCTCTTTGTGGGCAATATGGAGTTGTTTTTGCGCAAATCTTAACTGGATTAGGGGTCACTGTTAGATATATTGATCTTTGCAGCCCAAAGCTTAATACCCATTTTTTAACAGAAATATGGTCTCAGGATTATAAAAAGTGGGTAATTATCGATCCCTTTCTTGATTTGTATTATGAAAAAAACGGCAAACCTTTAGGTGTTTATGAACTTCATCAGGCTTACCAAAATAATGATATACTAAACTGTAAAGTAATTTGCCATGATGTTAAAAAACAAATTACCCGGGATGAGCTTGAGTTGTATTATAAATTTGGCATAGTATTCCGAAATGATCAATTAACTCATGCTCCTCTTGTTTATTATACAGTGGGTAAGAATACACCAGAGCAAGGTATACAAGTGCATCCAACCTGGGATGATTTTATCCTTAGATATACGCCACAAGGTCCTTATGACGCTGAAAAGTATTATAATTGGGAACCGGATATAACTGTTATAAAAGTAAAAAACCTTAATTATCGTAGAGGATTGGTTACTTTAGAGTTTCATTCTCTTTTAGGCAAACTAAATGATTTTACAGTTTTTGCGAATAATAAAGTGTCGTATTGCCAGCAGGAATTTGTGTGGGAATTGCAAAAGGGCGGGTATAATAAATTAACAGTTTTCCCCAGACACAATGAAACAGATACACAAACATATATTGTTGTAGATTATTAAGGCCGGTGTTTTTCTATCGGAAATCAGTTTTATCACTGGAGTTTTTAGGAGTAACTTGCACGGAATATTTAAAATAGGAATATTTTAGTGAGTATTTTACGGGTTTAAAAAGCTGCTTTAACGAGATGTGTTAAAGCAGCTTAATTATGTAGGGCTTACTGAAGAATGATTAATTCTTTGAAATATTGACGGAGGAATGATACAATAAAGCATTGAGGCCACACAAAAAGCGCACGAAAAACGAGAGAAAGCATAAAAAAGCCGCGCGCTTAAGGAGAGGGAAAAACAATGTCTTACCGCAGCAAAGATAAGCGGCCGGGTAATTTATTTGCGGGACTTCTACCTTTTGGCGGGAAGTTGAATCTGAAAAACCGCTGGCTAAAATTACCTGATTTGATACCCTGGGAAGAACTGGAGACGATTTATCGGAAATACTTTTCGCGCTGGGGACGGAATATTTCCAGAGATTTGAAGCAGAGATGTTGGGGATACTGAAAGAGCGTAAGATAATCAAGAGCCAGGAACAAATGGTAGACGCGACGGTATTTCCCGCGAACATCAGTTATCCCACGGATACTGGATTGATCGAAGCGGTGCGGGTATGGGTAGTGGAGATAATAAAACGGGTGAGAATGGCTGGCCGGGTTAAGGGGAAAATACGGACGTATTGTCGGAAGGCCAGAGCCGTGTATTTAAGGTTTCAGAAGAAGCGGAAAAAGACGAAGAGAGAAATACGGAAAGCCAGGAAGCAGCTTTTGCAGTTTACGGCACGCAAGATCAGGCAATTAAAGAGGCTACTCAGGAAGTCCGCGGGTATTCCTGCTGATACGCTGAAGAAAATACGGATCCGGTTAAAGGTGGCGGAGCAGATCTACCGGCAGCAATTAGCCCTGCTCCAAGGTGATTTGCGGCGGATAGCAGACCGGATAGTAAGCTTTCACCGGCCCCAGATACGGCCGATGGTCAGAGGCAAGAACGGCAAAGAGGTGGAGTTTGGGCCAAAGGCGAGTGTCAGCGCGGTTGATGGGTATTTGTTTTTAGACAAGTTTTCGACTGATGCCTATCATGAAGGAGTAGTGTTAAACGAGAGTATTATTCTGCATGAGGAACGGTTTGGGAAGAAGCCTGAGGTGATAATCACGGATAAGATTTACGGCAAGCCGTGAAAATCGGGAAAGGCTGGCTAAAGCCGGAATCAAGGCGAGCTTTGTGCCTCTTGGCCGGAAAAGCGAAATGAGTAAAGAGCCTGAATTTTGGGTACGCAAGTATCAGCGAAAGCGCAATACTATTGAAGGTAAAATCGGGACGGTTAAGCAATACTATGGGTTGGAAAGGCTC
>JAZDIO010000162.1:0-3178 GCA_043804965.1 Candidatus Firestoneibacteriota bacterium
AGCTCTTGAACTTAAGTTACTATCAGATAGACGATTACCTCACCTGCCCTTTAAAATATAAATACGTTAATATTCTACGCGTGCCGATCATGGAACACCATACTGTAATTTACGGCCGGGCAATGCATGAGGCAGTGACAAAGTATTTTCAGTATAAAATTGCCGGAAAAAAAATGGGAGCGCAGGAATTAATCGACGCATTCGCAGGCAGCTTTGACCCGCAGGGCTTTCTTGACGAAAAACACCAGAAAGAACGCTTTTCCGTGGGCACGAAGGCTCTATATAATTTTTTCGCCCGCGAGGAAAAAGAAGAGATCCTGCCCACTTACATCGAAAAAGATTTTTCATTTATCTTGGAAGGAAATAAGATAAACGGCCGCTTTGACCGGGTAGATCTTTTAGAAAGCGGCGCGGTGATCTTGGATTTCAAGACCTCCGAGATTAAAATCCAAAGAGAGGCTGATAAGCGCGCCAAAGAAAGCCTCCAGCTTTCTTTATATGCCTTGGCTTTCAAGAACATTTTTGGCGTACTCCCGCAGAGTCTTAAGTTGTACTTTCTTGAATCCGGTATAATCGGCAGCCGCAATACAGAAGAAAAAGACCTGGAAAAGGTAAGGGATAGGATAATAGAAGTCTCCTCTGGCGTACGCAAAGGCGAGTTTAATGCTACCCCATCTTTTATTGCCTGCGCTTATTGTGCCTATAATCAGATCTGTTCCCATGCCCAGAAGGGATAATCAGCTTATTCCAGCCAGATAGAGGAATGTTGCATTTATGCCTTATTGTGTTAGAATAAATCAAGTCTTAAGGTTAAGAGGAATCTTAATTCACGTTGCTTAAAAAAAAAGGAGTTATAACTCTTGAAGCTACGCTGGTCAGCTTTTCCGTTCTGTTGGCTTTAATGCTTGTAGTCGGATATATGCAACGGAATTTGTCCTGGGGTAGGAATTTTTTTGAACAGGACCAGCAACTTAAAGAAACTGTACGTATCTGGAAAGATGAAGCTGAGCTAGTAGTCGTAGGTACTATCCTAAATCGCATAAACAAGTTGGATGAGTCGCAGCAGGATAACATCGATGATACAGTCATGTATGGTTTCTTCGAGATTAAAGTAGAGGAGCTTGAGCGCGGGAGCTATCCCTATGATGAAATTAAGGTATATTTCGGCTGGCTCTCGAACTCAGTAACTCCCCAGTTTTATCCTCCCTTTTTAAAAAAGAATTATAAGCAGGGTGACAAAATAAGGGTTTACCTTTACTTTGATTCTGACAATTACGGATATTATACTCCGGGTGCCTATTACACCATGGAGCCAGCTTAAAAAGGGTGACGTTTCTCATTCGAGAAACGTCCCCGTGTTTTAAAAATGAAAGGGGGAGAAATGGATATGGAGATAATTTTTTTAGGAGTGTTGCTATTTTTGCTTGTCTTTGTTTTTGACATTTCTTTTAACCTGCGTAGGCTGATGAAAAACCTGGACAGGATCTGGCGCAAGCTAGCGGAAATAAACGATTCCCTTCAAAAGCACTGATACCAGAAAATCCGCCTTAAGTCTCGGTTTTTTCCCGTGAGAGCAAAAAAATACCTGATAATATTTTCATTACCAGTCGTGTTCTGCATGCCGTTGTTCTATGTCTTTTTTACGGCAAACGGAGGCGCCTGGCTGTTGAAACAAATTATTTATTTTTATTCAGGGGCAGAGAGCGTAGCTATAGCCCAAGCAAAGGGGCGGCTGTTTTCTGAATTATCGCTTTCGAATCTTGAAATCGCGGATATCAAAAAATTCCCTGTCGTCGAACGTATCAGCATGCAGGATTTATCAATCAATATTGCAGTTTTGAGTTTTAACCGAATCAATCTTAAGGTCTTTAATGGCAGAGCGGAGTTCGCCGGTAAAGATGCGCTCTTTTTTTCCGGAGAATACCGTGGAAATAACCTAAACCTGAATGTTTATTCAGATTCGCTTAAGATCAAAAATCTCGCAGATGTCCTGTTAAGAGAAGCGGATAAATTGGATATTTCAGGGACGCTTAAGGCCTTAGATGTATATATCCGCGGCCCTTTATTCAAACCGTTTTTTTCGGGTAAGCTCCTGATTACAACTTTAAGCAGCAACGGAATTCACCTTAAAGATGCCCCCTTGTTTTTTAATTTAGAGTTAAGGGATATCGGGCGTCAGGCCGGTTTGTTCGGGATACTTATTCTTGAAAAAGGGTTGCTTAAAGTAAAGAAATCCACAGATATAAATATAAAAAGAAGTCTAATCGTATTTTCCGGATCCGTACAGGAGGCCGCACTTAATTTAAGGGCAGAATCAGTTGTGGAAGGAGTTAAAATCAAGATTTCACTCAAGGGTACAGCTTTAACTCCGCAGTTACTGTTGGTTTCTGAACCTGCGTTACCCCAGAGCCGTTTGCTTCTGATGCTTGCAACCGGCAGATCTTGGCAGAGTCTGGAGGAGAGCTTGAAGAAGGGCGAATTTTCTATGGATGCAGCAAAAGAATTCCTTGGTTATTTTTTCTTTCCCGGCGCAGGAAGCGCTGCAAAGAAGCTTTTAGATTTTGAGATTTCGACTACTTACAAAGAGCAAGGAAAAGGGCTGCTGATAGAAAAGGGCGTAAGCGAAAAAACAAAAGTCGGGTACGCTACTGAAAGTACCTCTATTGAAGGTGAAAGAAAGCAGGCGATCACAGGTAAATATGATATTACCGATACGCTTTCGCTTGAAGCCAAAAGAGATATAGGCAAGCAGCAGGTTCCCTCCGTTGCCGAAGAAACGCCAAAACAAAATAGCGAAATATCCGTCAAATTTAAAAAGGAGTTTTGATCCTGTGTGGAGAAACATTGTTCTTATTCTGGTTATCCTTGCCGCGGTGTTTATTTACGTAAAATACCTTGAGAAAATAAATATTTTTTTCCCGGATAAGGAGATTGATCTTTTCCCTTCTGCATTGGGGCTTGTCTACACAGAGGTATATATCGATACTGCCGATTGGAAAACGCTTCACGGCTGGTTTATTCCTAATCCAAAAGCGGAATACACCCTGCTTTTTTTTTCACGGTAATGCCGGTAATATCGGAAACAGGGTGGACAAAATAAATATTCTAGCCGGCCTGGGGCTGAATATACTTATCATAGATTACAGAGGTTACGGTAAAAGCAAGGGCAAGCCTTCGG
>JAZDIO010000163.1:0-7594 GCA_043804965.1 Candidatus Firestoneibacteriota bacterium
TAAAATAAATAATTCCGAGAAAAAGCTGCCTGCCCTTTTGGCGAAAAAAGTTTCTGAGGTTGTAGCAGAATTGGCCAAGACAAGTAAGACGTAAATAAGAGAAGGCCTGTAATGTGAAATGTGTCAACTCGCCAGACTTTGAAAACCAATCCTTTCTTTGGGAAAAATATTAAAAAACTTGTTAACTATCACCCTGAAACTTGGCGTTACAGAATCGGTAATAACAGATATTTTTACATTATTAATCAAACCAAAAGGGTAGTTGTTATGATCTCTGCCGGCCAAAGAAAAGACGCTTACTAATATCAAGAGTATTTGATGCCGAATTTCAAAATGATCTTGAAAGTTGTATTTGATAATGTATAACGTACAAATGTTCTAACAGCTTTTTCCCCTGTATCGTTTTGATTTTTGCGCGCCTCTTCTTCTCTGCTTATGTTTTCTTTCCGCCTGCGACAATCCGTCATCTATTGAAAGCGCAATAAAGCCGCCTTCTTTCATCTTGTTTAGCTGGCTTTTTATCGTTTTTACTTTATCTCTTATAGCTGCTGCTTTTTCAAACTCCATTTTTGCAGCATAAGCGTGCATTTCTTTTTCCAGGCCGGAAATGATTTTCGGCATTTCGTCCGAACTTACATATTTGCCTTCGCCTTCAGCGGCGATGGGGACGGTATAGTAATCGGCTTCGTAAATACTTTCAAGAATATTTCTGATCTCTTTCTTTATTGTTTCAGGAGTTATTCCGTGTTTTTTGTTGTATGCTGCCTGAATTGCCCTGCGGCGGTTTGTTTCCTCCAGAGCGAATTTTAAGGATTTTGTAATCTTATCGGCGTACATTATTACCCTGCCGTCAACATTGCGGGCGGCCCTTCCAATTGTCTGAACGAGGGAAGTCTTGGAACGGAGAAAGCCTTCCTTATCTGCGTCAAGTATGGCGACAAGCATTACTTCCGGAAGGTCCAAGCCTTCTCTAAGAAGGTTAATTCCGATAAGCACGTCAAAATCTCCCCGTCTTAAATCCTGAAGAATTTTTACGCGTTCAATAGTTTCTATATCCGAGTGCAGGTATTTTGCCCTGATATTAATATCTTTTAAATATTCAGAAAGGTCTTCTGAGGACTTCTTTGTCAGTGTTGTTACAAGCACCCTGCCGCCTTTTTCAACCGCTTTCTTTATTTCACTTATAAGGTCATCCACCTGTCCTGTTGCCGGTTTTACGGTTACTTCCGGGTCCATAAGCCCGGTGGGGCGGATTACCTGTTCGATAATCCTGCCTTCTGATTCTTTTACTTCAAAGTCGGCAGGTGTCGCGGAAACATATAATATTTGAGGTATTCTGGCGTCGAATTCTTTAAAGTAAAGAGGCCTGTTGTCCAAAGCGGAGGGAAGACGAAAACCGTAATCCACCAGGTTGGTTTTTCTTGCCCTATCGCCTTCAAACATCCCTCGGATCTGGGGAAGGGTAATGTGGCTTTCATCTAGGACGATAAGCCCGTCCTCCGGCAGATAATCAATCAAAGTATAAGGCGGTTCGCCGGGCTTTCTCCCGTCCAGGTGGCGTGAGTAGTTTTCAATACCCGCGCAGGTTCCAATTTCTAAGATCATTTCTATATCATGCCTGGTGCGCTGTTCGATCCTCTGCATTTCGAGTATCTTACCCGCGTCTTTGTAAAACTTAAGGCGTATTTCAAGCTCTTCCTCGATAGTTCCTGCCGCTTTTTTCAACTCCTCCGGAGGTGTTACCCAGTGCGCGGCGGGAAAGATTACAGCTGTTTCCGTTCTTTTAATCGTGGCGCCTGAGAAAGCGTCTATTTCTGATAATTTTTCAATATTGTTTCCGTAAAACTCCACTCTTATTGCCGTATCGGCGGCGGAGGGGAAGATATCAAGAATATCTCCGCGAAGCCGGAATGTTCCCCGGTAAAAATCCGTATCGTTTCTGAGGTACTGGATCTCGACAAGTTTCCGGATTAGAGAATCCAGGTTAAACTCAGCGCCTTTTTTTAATACCACCTGCATTTTATTGTAGGTCTTTGGAGAGCCTATACCGTAAATGCAGGAAACGCTTGCGACGACAATTGTGTCTCTTCGTGTAAGAAGAGCTGAGGTTGCAGAGTGCCTTAGTTTATCAATTTCATCATTAATGGAAGAATCTTTTTCTATATAGGTGTCAGTTTGCGCAATATAAGCTTCGGGCTGATAGTAGTCGTAGTAACTTACAAAATACTCCACGGCATTTTTGGGAAAGAAGGATTTGAACTCTCCGTAAAGCTGCGCTGCCAGAGTTTTATTATGAGAGATTATAATAGTCGGTCTATTAACTTTTTCTATGACATTTGCAACAGTAAATGTTTTTCCGGATCCGGTAACCCCAAGGAGTGTCTGATGTTTCTTTTTATTAGCCAGCCCCAGAAGCAGTTCTTTAATCGCCTCCGGCTGATCCCCCTTCGGAATATATTCCGAAACCAACTTAAACCTATTCATGGTTGATTCCATAAATTGTCATTAGTCAATAGTCCTTAGTCATTAGATTAATGAAAGGTATTTAGTTTAGTATATTATGTACCATACCGTAAGTCCATACAGCATAATATTTATTATCAAAGGGATGTCGGAAATAAGAATTTCTTCCGGATGTCCTCCGGTTTCTTTCTGGTAAATAAGGTAAAGATAGCGAAATACTCCATAAAGGACAAAGGGAAGAGTGTATATGAGCTTATCTGTATTGAATTTTTTTACAGTTTCAGGGGAAAGCGTATATATAGCATAAGCAACAACTGTTGCCGATGTTACAACAGTGATCATCTGATTCAGCAGGGAAACATTATACTCCTTAAGCGCGGCTCTGTGTGAAGTTGCTTTTTTATCCATTTTGATCAGTTCAAATCTGCGTTTACCGAGCGCCAGAAATAAAGACAGAAAGAGGGTGCAGACCAGAAGCCAGTTAGAAATCGGTACTGCAATAATCTCTCCGCCGGCAACAACCCGGAGAACAAAACCGATAGCTATTATGAAAATATCCAGTATGACAATGTTCTTGAGGATAAAAGTATAAAGAATCTGAAGAGCTATATAAATAACTACGACCCATCCGAAATTTGTTTCAAGGCTGAAAGCGGATACTGCTCCAAGTATCGAGAAGAGGAGAAAAGAAAGAATGGCGTAGCTGACAGGAAGTTTTCCGGAAGCGATCGGCCTTTTTGATTTCTTTGGATGAAGTATATCTTTGTCTTTGTCAATTATATCGTTCAGAGTATATATACTTCCGGAAACTATGCAAAAGATTATAAACCCAAGAATTGTAGCAGTATCGTAATAGCTGTTTGTAAGATTCCGGGAGAAAACAAGTGCGGTAAAAATCAAAAGATTCTTAGTCCACTGCTTCGGCCGTAAACTGAGAAATATGTACTTTACGATATTAAGCGCATTCATATACCCTAGATTTTATCATAAAAAAAGGAAAATTAGTAAAATAAAAGAAGTGTCGAAAAGGAAAAGAAAAGTGATGAAGAAAAGGGGACAGGCACGTGCCTGTCCCAAAAAGTAAAAAATAGAGTTTTTTTATTAGGGAAATTGAAGGGGAATTATGTGCAAGGCGAGCAACTTCTTTTACCTTATGGATATTTACAGACTTTTATGGACGTGCTTTTTTGTTGGTGGCGGGAGGGGGACTTGAACCCTCGACCAAGGGATTATGATTCCCGTGCTCTACCAACTGAGCTACCCCGCCACACAAAAGGTATTTTACAGAAAAATCTCTTAAAAATCAAGGTAAAACCATTTGGAAACAAAGGTTAAGCGTTATATAGTCAGGATTTTGAGAAAGAGGATGAGTTGGATTTCCGGATGTCATCGAAGTTGTATGGCAGAAAAGCGGTGCAAATGTACCAGGGATGCCGCGAACGGGTAAAAAATATATAGACCCGTATCCGTTATATCAAATTGAAAATTATGTTTATTCTTCCGCCAAAGCCGATATCAGTTTTTTCATTATTATCTTCTCCTTTAAATGTAAAATAAGCATACGCGCTTTACCTGATATAAACCGCATTACCCGGCGCCGGTTGTTGATAAATCCGAGTTATTCTAGGGTTGCCGTATATGTTCCGTTTGGACTTGAGACTCCCAGCATAGTTGTTGTAAATGAGCCGGTATGCGTTGCTCTTGTGAAGCTGTCAAAAGTATGCACATAAGGGCCGCCGTTTAAATCCCCGGTCATAACTAATTTGAGTGTCCCGTTGCTGTTTTTTGTGACTGTTGCTACTCCGTTGGCATATAATCCCGTGCCTCTTTTACCGTCTTCGAACGAGAACTTTGTAGTCACGCCTATTACTTCGTCATTTCCGTCGAAAATGAAAACATATCGCCCCGCGCTCTTTGAAGGGTCGGTTTCATTTGAAATATTTGAAATTTTATATGATTCCACCGTTCCCGCGGTCCCGAATACAACAGCAGCTGACATTCCGTATAAATTCATTCCGACTGTTATCGCAGGATGCGGCGGATCCCCGACTCCGCTGTAATACATCAGATTTCCGCCAAGATCCACAAGGAACTGCATACTGTTAATCGTTCCTCCCAGTTGTTTTGAAGTGCTGAAAGCCTGTTCAATAGTATAAGTATCACCCGAGGACATTGTATTGATACTTAATTCTTCGACTTCGGCCGATCCGGTATTCCACCCTGAATGGGAAGTTTTTGTATAGTAAGGCGTTCCATTAATATTCAGGCTTCCTTTTACCCTGAAAGTGCTGGACATCGATAAATTAATCGCCTTGTATGAGTCCGCGGGAAGAGTCCCTGTTATGGGCAGCGTGGAATTATAAGATGTCGCAGCCAGATCCACCGAAGTGCTGCCGCTCCACAGAGATACCCGTGTGTTGTCGTCCCTTATAAGAGTGATACCTTTGATAGTCATCTCATACATCTCTATATTCGCAACTTCTGCCGTGCCGATCTCACCAAAAGATTTCATTATAACGGGAGACTTAAAATTATTGACAGGAGTCAATGGTGTACTTGAAGAACAGGCATTAAATACAATAATCAGAAGTATAGCAAGTTCGCCGGCAATAACAGCTTGTAATATCTTTATCGATTTTTTCAACATAAGCGCCTTACCCCCATTTAAATGTTATGACGTTATGCCAAAGAAAACAGCTCAAAACTCGTGAGCTCGTGGGACGTGCCCTGTACCATTACGGTACAGGGTGGTAAATTTGGCATGAATAATCTAAAATCTCCTATCGTCGAAACTCCGTGCGTAAGCTCAGAGAGGTTCATATTTTTGCGATACCCACAGAGAAACTACCGCTGCCGCCCAGCACAGCTGTCAAAGGGTTTTTTCCGCAGCTGACTCCGGTGATTGCCAGAGCAAGTACTAATGCCAAAAGCAGTAAAACAACAAATTTTCTTTTCATAAAATCACCTCCTGTTGTATTTAGTCTATTATATGAAGATAGATTTGTCAATGATTCTTTATATTGTCTATCATATGATGTCCCTCTATTCGAAGATTGATTTTTACCTTACGAACTTTATTAACCTTCTTTAATATGCTATACTTTATTATGATAAATAATTTACAAGATCGCATTCTTGTTTGCCGTACTGACCGCATTGGTGATGTAATTCTTGCTTTGCCGGTGATAACTAACCTTCGCTTAAATGATAAGCATGCCTGTATTGATTTTCTTGGCGCGGAATATAGTAAAAAAATACTTGAAGATAATCCTTACCTGGATGGTTTTCTTGTTTACGAACCAAAAGGCAGGCATGCGGGAATCAGAGGGCTGTTTAATCTCGTGAAAGAGCTGAGAGGCCGTAAATATGATAAAATTATCCATGTCTTTCCGCGTTTTAAGCTCTCTTTAGCGGCTTTTCTTGCCGGGATTCCTTTAAGAGTCGGCCCCTCTTCAAAGTGGTATTCTTTTTTTTATAATAAAAGGGCTGCTATTCACAGGAGCCGTGTAGAAAAGCACGAGCTTGAATATAATCTGGATCTTTTAAAGCCGCTCAATATTCCGATAAAAGATAAAAAGTTAAAGCTCTGGCTTAACAGCAAAGACAAAAAGTTCGCCTCTGATTTTTTTAAAAAGAATAAACTTTCCGGAAAAGTAATTGCCGTTCATCCCGGCGGGGCTTCCGGCTCTATGTTTAACTGGGGTCTGGTAAAATACTCGAAGCTTATAGATACCCTTCAGGAAAAGTTAAAAATTAAAGTTCTGCTGATCGAAGGGAAGGATGAAGAGTTTATAACTAAAGATTTGTTCCTCAGAATAAGGAACCGCCCTCCGGTATTAAAGGGCAGTGCGGATATAAAGCAGCTTGGAGCGGTGTTGACAAAGACGTCCGTACTTATAAGTAAAAATACGGGGACGATGCATATTGCGGCAGCGGTTCAAACGCCGACAATATCTTTTTTCTCTCCGGTTTACGTGATCAGCGAAAAAAGATGGGGGCCGAGGGGTAATAAGGCCCTAGTGTTAAAGCCTAAAATAAAAAGCTGCAGGAAATGTACCGGGGAAAACTGCATTTACTTTGACTGTGTAAACACTATCAAGCTTGAAGAGGTAATTGAAAAAGTGAAATTATTCCTATGAAAAAAATACTTTTGTTAATAAGCGTTCTCCTGCTGCTCTTTGGTTGTGTGACTAAGGGAAAGTATACGGTCCTGGATGTTAAAAAACAAAAGGAAAACGAGCTTAGGCAGATTAGAGATGTTACAGATGAGGTCTTTAGTTTTGAACTCCCTCAGGTGACGGCTAAAGTTACGGCTGAAGTAAAACCTGTTACGGAAGAGATTAAAATTATAAAAAAGAAAGAAGTGACAGCAGAAAAAACATCCGTGATAATACAGGAAAAACCCGGAGAAGTCCAGGTTGTAAAGCTCCCGGTTAAGCCGAAAAAATCAAGAAAAATAGCCTATAAAGAGTTCGGAATAGGAGAAAAATTCGAATTTGCCGTTCAATATCTCGGAATTACTGCTGCAACAGCGTCTTTTGAGATAAAGGAAAAGGTAAATATTGAGGGAGAACCGGCTTATCGCCTGGTTTCAAATGCAAAAGTTGTTCCTCTTTTAGCCGCGGTCTACAGAGTAGACGATACCATTGAAAGTTACATAGATGTAAAAGGGCTTTATACAAGAAAGCTTTATAAAAAACTGGTAGAAGGAAACTATCGGAATGAAACGACTCAATATTACGACCAGAATAACGGGCTGGTTAAAGAAGGAAAAAAATTGTATAATATCCCTGAGTTCTGCCAGGATATTCTTTCTGCTTTTTATTTTTTCAGGGCTCACCGGCTGGCGGTGGGGAGAAACATAGATATAGCCGTTTTTGCAGACGGAAAAATCAATAAACTGACAGCGAGTGTTCTTAGAAAAGAAAAAATCAGGACTCCGCTTGGCAGATATGAAGCGTATGCCATTCGTCCGTTCATGAATTTTGAAAGCATCTTTAAACAGGAAGGTGAAGTGACGGTCTGGGTTTCGGTAGACGAGCCCCATATCCCGCTCATGATGAAGAGCAAAGCCTTTGTCGGTTCCATCAACGCAGTATTAATTAATGTTGTAGTGCCAAATTGAGCAAAG
>JAZDIO010000164.1:0-3287 GCA_043804965.1 Candidatus Firestoneibacteriota bacterium
ATTCGGAGAAAAAAAAGATAAAGAACTTAATTCAAAAATACTTGCAGGTATAAAAAATAAACAAAATGTAACCGATCTTTCCGGGAAAACCGCATTAAAAGAGATGATTTTGCGGATAAAAGAATGTTCGGTCCTTATTGCCAATGATTCAGCTCCCTTTCATATCGCAACAGCCGTAAAAACTCCCGCAGTCGCAATTTTTTGCGCCACAACTCCAAAGTTCGGCTTTGCCGTACGGGCAAAAACAAATAGAATAGTAAATATAGAACTGCCCTGTAAACCGTGTTCGCTGCATGGAGGGAAAAAGTGCTGGTTGGGGACGTTTGAGTGTGCGGAAAGGGTAACTGTTAGTAATGTTATTGAAAAAATATCAGAAGTTATTTAGAAAACAGTTAAAACGTTAGCATGTTACACGTTACTTACGTTCTATAATTAGGGAGTGATTTTCATATAATGGTAAAAAAGAAGAAAAAAGCAGCAAAAACAAAGATTGATTACGCAAGCCTGACCAGCCCTGCTATCTTTATATTTATCCTCTTTATCTATCTTCTGACCCTGGCGCCGACCATTGGGTTCCGGGATTCTGGGGATATGGTTACGGCTTCATATCTGCTTGGGATATCGCATCCTTCGGGGTTTCCTTTGTATATGCTTGTCGGGAAAGTGTTTTCGTTCCTTCCGGTTTCGGAGATTGCGTTCCGGTATAACCTGATGTCGGCTTTGTTTGGGGCTCTGGCAGTGTTACTGGTCTATCTTTCCGTAAACAGGCTTTTAAAGAGCGTTTTTGCCGCTGCGGGAATTTCTTTAATGCTGGCTTTTTCAGTTACTTTTTGGGTGTATTCTAATTTTGCCGAAAAATACTCTCTCTATGCGTTCTTTGCAGCTCTTTTGATCTGGCTGGCGGTGAATATTAAAGAAAAAACAATTCCCCTTATTGTCTTTATACTCGGGCTTGCGCTGACCCATCATCTTGCCCTCGTTGCTTTTATTTTACCTGTCGGACTGCTTGTTTGTTTTACCGCCGGTAAATCTTATTCAATAAAAAAAGGGCTCTTACTTTCCCTGTTTTTCTTGCTGCCCTTGCTGCTCTATCTGTACTTGCCTCTTCGGGCTTCCGCCACTCCTTTGAAGTGGGACACCCCCGACACCTTTTTAAAGATTATTAACCATGTTTCCGCGAAGGATTACAGATATGCGATGTTTTCTGCGGCGCCGATAACTATGTTTGAAAAGGTTTATCTTCATCTGATAAAAAATTATATAAATGAGTTCACTGTCGCAGGTTTATTGTTAATACTCCTTGGTTTATGTAATATGTATAAGGAAAATATAAAGGCAGGGCTTTTTCTTCTCGGGGTTATCGGTACTAATACTTTTCTTTTTGTGAATTATAATATTGTGGACCCGCAAAATATTGCTGCTTATTATTTTGCGTCTTTTGTTTCGGCGGCGGTGATAATGGCCTTTGGCCTGAAATGGTTCGCGGATAATATCGGCAAATATAAAAAATACACGTATGCGGGTTTTTTCGTCTTTGCTCTTTCATTTATTCCGGGAAATTATAGGATAGTTGACATGAAAAGCTACACGGCCGACTATGAGTTCGGAAAAAACATCTTGAAAACCGTGGAAAAAAATTCTCTGGTTATCGTAAACGGAGACCTGCCGATATTTTCACTCTGGTATCTTGAATATGCAGGAGGGTATGATCATAATATTGAAATAGCCGCGGGCAACAGGCTGGAGCTTTCCGGATTTATCAGGGAGAATTACGGAAAGAAAAAGATATATCTTAATTATTTTCCTTTCGAGAGCGTTTCCTGGAAGGATTTTGAAATTATCCCGTTTGGAATGATGTATCGTCCTGAAAAGAAAGGCGCGGCGTCTTTATATGATAAAGCGAAAGTAAGCGCACTCTGGTCCTCCTATCGCGGCTTAAACGGAAGCAATATGAATAAAAATTCTCCGGGTTGTGAAAGAGAAAAAATGACTCTCGATCATTATGCCTGGGCGCTTACTTTTCAGGGAGAGTTTTATTTGAAAAATCTATTTTATGAGGATGCGCTTAAAATGTTTGAGAAAGCCTTAAGCATTTATCCTCAATATAAGGAAGCTTTGATAGGCATGGGACGGCTTGCGGAAATAACAGGAAAAAATGATATTTTAGCAAAGAAGTATTATGATAAAGTATTAATTCAAAGCAACTGCCTTCCGGGTAAAAATGCAAAAGACTCTAGAGTCAAGGTGGCTGAACTACTCAAAAAAATATCTATAATGTTTACGAGCGCCGGGAATGCAGATAAGGCTTCGTATTTTTTAATGAAAAAGAACGCACTGGAAAACACAAGGTAGGCGCTGGCTTTAGAGCCTGCGGTCTTAGAACCTGTTCCGGTGAAAAGGAGCTAAAATTGGTCCCTAATTTATTAATAAAACCTGTAATAGTAGGGGAAATATGCACTAATTGTTATCTTGTCGCCGATCAGGATACTAAAGAAGGGGTGGTTATTGATCCGGGAGCGGAGTTTGAAAAAATATGGAAAACTATAGAGAAAAACGGTATTCTAGTTAAAAAGATAGTAGCGACTCACGGACATTACGATCACCTGGGTGCGGTGAATGAGCTTAGAAATAAAACAAGAGCAGAGTTTTTAATTCATAAAGAAGATGTTATCTTTGCCGGGCATCCTGAAAAAAATGGTTCTGCTTTTTTTGGTGACGGTACAGTTTCCGCGAAAGCTGACGCTTTTCTGAAAGCTGGCGACATAGTTAAGGCGGGCAGGCTGGAACTGAAAGTGATCCATACTCCGGGACACAGCCCCGGCGGTATTTGTCTTCTGACCGGAGAGTATTTGTTTTCAGGGGATACATTGTTTTATGGTTCCATAGGAAGGACGGATTTTCCGAATGCAGCCTTTGAAACTATTATGGAATCTCTTGGAAAACTCATGAAACTGCCGGATGCTGTAAAAGTTTATCCCGGACACGGGCCGTATACGACGATAGGTCATGAAAGGGCTGAAAACCCTTTCTTAAATGACTAAGATCAAAGCACTAAATTTTAAACGCGGCGCCTGGCGGGATTTACTTTTTTACGGGATACTAAAAAAGGAATACAATAAAGAAAAATAAATTCGAACTCCAAAACTCGAATTTGTCTCCAATTCTGGGAATTTGCTGTAAAACAATTGTAACAATATTGTAATTTCTTTGTACATTATTGTCTTTTCCGGAGTTTGCTTGAACATCGGTACAAGACGGCGCCGGTCAAAAAAATACTTAGGATAAAC
>JAZDIO010000165.1:0-5406 GCA_043804965.1 Candidatus Firestoneibacteriota bacterium
GTTACTCCTATTTTACCACAATATGCGGCAATTAAACAGCTGCTGCATCTCGGCGAAACGGGAGAGCACAGATTTTGTCCATAAGTCACAAGCAGGTCATTTATAATTTTCCAATGCTTTTTAGGAAGTTTTTTCCGCAAAGTAAATTCAGTCTCTTCCGGGTTTTTCGTTTTAACGTATCCCCACCTGTTTGTAATCCTGTGCACATGGGTATCCACGCAGATACCGTACTTATTAAACCCGAGGGTCAGCACCAGATTTGCCGTCTTTCTTCCCACTCCTGTCAGCGTTAGAAGTTCCTCCAGCGTATCCGGAATTTTTCCGTTATATTTTTCAAGAAGCATTTTTGCGGTTTTCTTTATTGCCTTTGCCTTTACCCTGTAAAAACCCGCGGGATAAATGGCTTTTTCTACGGCTCTGCCTGTTAATTTTATCATTTCGGCAGGGCTTCCCGCCAGTATAAACAATTTTTTTGAAGCTTCTGCCGTCACCTCATCTTTTGTTCGAAGCGAAATCATCGTAGAAATCAGAACTTTGAAAGGATCTCTTGTAGTTTTTGCTAAAATTCCAACTATTGGTTCTCTATATTTTTTTATCTCATTTTTCAGTATTTTTATGACGAGATCAACATTTTCATTAGTTACCATTAAACCAGATCTGCCATTATTTTAATCTGTTCTACGGTGCCTAAAACCACCAGGGTATCGTTTTTCTTTATCACCGTGGATCCTCCGGGATTATACAGGAAATCAGCCCCGGCGCTTTTTATCGCGACAACACTGGCCCCTGTTCCGTGATGAATACCCGACTCAGCTATTGTTTTCCCCGCTATTTTGGAATTTTCATTTATCTGAATCTCTTCAAAACGGACTCCTTTTTTGTCGCGAAGCATTACATCCAGAAAGGAAGCTGCCGCGGGTCTGACCATTTCAGAGGCCATACGAAGGCCCCCGATTCTATTCGTTGAAACTGTTTTATCCGCGCCCGCGCGTTTAAATTTCTGTTCCGACAGGTCTTCCACGCATTTCGTGACAATCCTTATATTTTTATTTAATTCTCTGGCGGTAAGAACCACAAATAAATTATCTTTATCAAAAGGCAGGCAGCAGAAGATACCTTTTGCTTTTAAAATACCGGCTTCAATAAGCACCTTGTCGTCTGCCGCATCTCCGACTATATATAGAAGATCTTTTTTTTCAAATTTATTGATGTTTGATATTTCCTTGTCTACTGCTACAAATTGCCTTTTTGTCTGCGAAAGCTCGCTGATAATATGTTCGCCCAGCTCCCCCGATCCGCAAACGATATAATGCTCTTTTAATTTTGTAATTTCCTTGTCCATGCGACCCCTCCGTAACAATCTCTGAAGTTCACCTTCCGCAATCATCGTAGTTATAGCTAAAAGCCCGTAAGAAAAAACACTGATTCCCCCGATTATCAGAAAAATAGTAAAAACTCTTCCGGCGCCGGAAAGCGGATGAGTTTCCTCGTAACCGATAGTGGCCAGGGTTATGGTCGTCATATAGATCGAATCAAGGAAGCCCCATTTTTCGATGAGTTCATAACCAAGCGTCCCAAAAAGGAAAACGCTTATAACCACAAGTATTAAAGTAAAAAACTGCCTTTTTATATCCATTAATTAGTATTATCCAACAGGCGGAAGCAAAAATCAAGTATTAAAAACAACTTAAAATCCGAAGCAGAAAACGCGCCCTTATTGACAATCGCAATATTGAGGATTTAGGGGAATTTCGGGTTCAATTCCGCTGATTTTGGAACAAGCATATAGGTTTATGTAAGTTTTACTTTGAATATTTCTACTTCGTTTTCACTCTTCCAGTCCCGCTACAAACCGCACCGCTTTATCCAATTCGGCGTGATTGCCGAGTATTACTATTACGTCATTTTCGGCAAGGACAAATTCTCCTTTGGGGTTTGTAGTTGCTTTCCCGCCCCTGACAACAGCTATTACGGTTGTGCCGGTCTCTGCTCTTAGATTTATTTCTATCAAGGTCTTACCGACGGCTCTTGAGCCGCTTTTTATAAGAATGGTTTCGGTAAGCGTAAGGTTTAAAATATCATTCAAATCCATAAGCTTTACGGGTTCAAGAGAAGCCGTACGGAGCATCCCGTAATTACTTTTTCTGATTATGCTCACTTCCTGGCTTATTACATTCCTCGGCACATGAAATCTGGAGAGCACTCTTGAAAATATTTCGATAGAAGTCTCAAACTCTTCGGGGATCGCTTCATCCGCCCCAAGCTCAACCAGTTCCGCCACATCCTCATTTGACCTCGTACGCACTATCGTATAAACTGCAGGATTTATTTTTTTAATAAGCCATAACCCGTGCCGGGTCGCTGTCGGATCCGAGATCGCAACAACAGCAACTTTTGCCTGTCCCATCCCCGCGCTTTCCAATACTTCTTTTTTAGTAAAATCCCCGAAGACTACCGAGTCCCCGTCTTCTTTTGCTTCTGCTATTTTTTCGGCATCCAGGTCTACGATAACGTGTTTTATCCCCGTTTCATGAAGCACCCGGGAAAGATTTCTTCCGTTTAGTCCGAATCCTATAATAACCACATGATTTTTATGAATATCTTTTTTTACAGAACTCCCGTCTTTTTTTGCGGGAAGCTTCATTATTTTCTGTAAAAATAAACCCACCCCGGGGGCGGCCCTAATTAAGAACGGCGACATAATCATACTAACGACAGCTACCGCAATAAAGTATTCATACTCTCCCGGAGATATAATATTTAATTCATTGCCAAATTTACCAAGAATGAAGGAGAACTCGCCTATCTGAGAAAGACAAAGCCCTACAATAATCGCAATTCGGAGCGGATATTTAAAGTAAAGCACTACCGGAATTATTACCGCCGCCTTTAAAACCGTTAAAAGAACGGCTCCGCCAAGGATTCCGTAAAGATTGCCAAATAAAAATCCGGTACTGAGCAGCATTCCAATCGAAACAAAGAAGACACTGTTAAAGCAATCCTTAAACGGGATGATATCCGAAACAACCTGATGACTGTAATCCGATTTTGAAAGTATAAGGCCGGCAATGAAAGCGCCTATAGAAAGAGAAAGCCCTCCTATACTATAAGCCAAATAAGCCGTACCCAGGCACCCTGCCACTACGGTAAGAGTAAACAGCTCCCTGTTTTTCAACCTCACTATATAATGCATTATTCTATTCAGGACAAGACTTCCTATAAAATAGACAGCAACCAAACCGATAATGGAAAAAAACAACGCCTTAACAAGAGGCAGCATCTGAAAAGTTTCTATATTTTTCAAAAAGGGCACGGCCACCATAAGAGGGATTACAAAGAGATCCTGAAATAATAGAATGCCTAAAGAAATATTTCCATAGGGAGAATCCTCTTCGTTTCGGTCGGCAAAACTCTTTAAGACTATCGCAGTACTGCTTAACGAGACAAGAAATCCGGAAAGCAGGGCCAGGGCAATATTTCCCGTAAAAAAGTAAATTATTACAGCGACTACACCGGCTGTTAAAAATACCTGAAGCGCGCCGCCGACAAATAGAAGCTTTCCGATAGAAACAAGTTTAGAAAGAGAAAATTCCAGGCCGATTGAAAACAAGAGCAAAATGACCCCAATCTCAGCAAGCATATTAACGCTTCCGATGTCGGAGATTAATTTAAAACCGCCGGGACCGATAAGAACTCCTGCAATAATAAAGCCGACGATGGAAGGGAATTTTATTTTTTGAAAGATAAATACTACCGGAATGGATACAGCAAGGATAATGACGAACTCCCTAAGTATCTGAAGGTTTTCCATTTAAAGTCCTTTATTGCTTTAGAAGCAAGCCGATTATGCAAACTTTAGTACTTCATTCATCCTCGGCAAAAGATACATCCAGTACTACTATTTGTCAAGTAGCAATATACATATAGTTGTTGTAATGTAAATAACATTATTATATAATGCTATTTCTCTAACCGTTTTTCAATTAAAACGGTAACGGGGCACCGAAAAAGACTTTCTTCGCTTTCAATTCTCTATTCTTTAATAAATGAGAAATGAGGGAACACTCCTCATTTAAAAAACCAGAAGCCTTCCCTCGGGAATAAGCGCTTCATAGACGGCTTTTCTTATTTCCTGTTTTTCTTTGTAGGCTTTAACGTGATCGTATCCCGGCTTATCCCACGCCGGCTCGCTTAAAAGTATTGCGCCGAATTTTTTAAGGAGTTTTTCCTCAAAAGATTTATATTTTCCCTCAACAAAAGCATTAAAATATTTACCAAACTCCTGCCAGGATTTTTTTTCGCTTCCCGGCATTATCGGATAGAAAAATCCGTTATTCTTCTTTACGGCTTTAAGATCGCCCTCGGCATCCCCGAGCATAAGCACCTGATCATCCCTGTACCCGCCGGCTTTTTTAACCGTTTCTATGTTCTGCGCTTTGGTTCCCATCTCCTGTCCCGCGATAGTTCTTAAATATTTTTTTATGTCCTGCACACTCCAGTAGTCAAGTAAATCATAATAAGAAGCCTGCGCTACCACAACAATATCCGCATATTTCGAGATAAGCTCGAGCGACTCTCTGACATTAGGGAACGGAGGTATTTTATCGTTCATATAAGGAAAAGTATCATTTACTGCGTCGCTCCAGCCGAGGAGCTTATATATAGAAAGGTCATAAGGACGGGTGTCCAGAAATTTTCTAAGTGTCAGGTTACCCTGTCCGAGGTTATTTTTTTTGCAGTATTCCAGGTATTCATCCAGGGATTCCGTACCCGGAAGTTTTATCCCTTTTTCTTTAACAACCGCCTGCACATCTTTTCTTGCCGCGAGGGATTTTAACATATATTGCAGGGCAATGAACCGGTTACAGCCGCGGTGCACGGAAAAAAGGTTGTAATACTCGGCGGCTTCACGAAAGTAGGATTCTATCTCCCAGAGCCCGTAGAACTCCATAAACTGCGGATGAAAGACCAGCATCTGTTTCCCGTTCATATTATCCGCGACGCAGCCGTCATTATCAATAGTTATAAGCAGGTTTTTTGTTCTTTTAAAATTCTTCAGCTGCTGCGCCGGATCCTTGCCAATCTGTTCTTTTGTGAGATCAGTAAAAGTATTATTCATTGTTTAATCTTATCAATATTCAGCGCAGTTTTCAATCTCTTTCAAGCTTAATATAAGAACCATTTGTAATTATCAGCTCTTTTGGCCAAAAATACCGGATTTTCAAACTTTTAACTCGCTGTTTTTTGTAATCCTAACTCTCCGGAGCGGAAGGCAAAGGCTGCGGGATAATTGTAAGATTATCAAACTTCACGTATTCATCAAGGAAGGCTATTTTGAGCATGCCCACAGGGCCGTTTCTCTGTTTGGCAATTATCAGTTCAGTCTCTGCTTTATTTTCCAGCTCT
>JAZDIO010000166.1:0-3182 GCA_043804965.1 Candidatus Firestoneibacteriota bacterium
GAGGATATCTTTTATATGCGAGGATTCGACGAATTTAAAGCCCCCGACTTTTTTGAAAGGAATTCTGTTTCGTGTAAGCTCGATTTCAAGGTCAAATGAATGATATCCTGCCCTGAAAAGAACGGCTATATCATTCAGAGAAACGTTGTTCCGGGTCAGGTCATTTATTTTTTCTACTATAAATCTTGACTGGCTGTTTTCAGTTGAAGCGCGGACAAGAAGAGGCTTTGTCCCCCCGATTCTTCTTGTGAAAAGGATTTTGGAATATTTTTCCGATGCCCTTTCGATGATGATATTGGTCAGATCGAGTATTGGCTGGTCGCTCCGGTAATTTTCTTCAAGGGCAATGATGCGGGTGCCCGGAAATAACACGGGAAATTTCATTATGTTTTTGAAATTTGCGCCTCTGAATGCGTAGATGCTCTGGGAATCGTCTCCGACCACCATTATGTTCCTGTTACTGCCTGCAAGAAGACATATTATGTCTGCCTGAATTTTGTTGGTGTCCTGGTATTCGTCAACCATTATGTGTTCGTAAGAGGAAGAAATACTCTCCCGCAAATCAGAATGCTCTTCCATCAGTTTTTTGAAATGCACCAGTAAATCATCGTAATCCAGGTATGAATGTTCTCGTTTGCGTTTTGCATACGCATCGTATATCGCCGCAATAGTCTCCATCTCTTCGGAGAAATGCGGGTAATCGTCAAAAACAACATCTTCAATTGTCAGTACCTTGTTTACGGCCTTGCTGAAGATATTCGCAAGGGTCTGTTTTCTAGGAAAAGAAGCCTGTTTCGGAGTATTCATCATCTCTTTTCTTATGATACTGATAAGCGCTTCCGAGTCATCGCGGTCAAGAATGTTAAAACCGGAGTCAAACCCCATGCGGTGATGATATCTGCGGAGAATGTAATTTGCAAATGAATGAAAAGTGCCTCCTGAAACTCCTTCGCACCTGTTGTCGAGAAGTCCGGCTGCTCGTTTCAACATTTCCTGGGAGGCCTTGCGCGTGAAGGTGAGAAGCAAAATAGAAGAAGGGGATGTTCCTTCTTCAACAAGACGCGCAACGCGGTAAGTCAGGGTTCTTGTTTTTCCGCTGCCTGCTCCGGCTATAACTAGAAGGGGTCCTTTTATATGTATTACCGCTTCATACTGTGAAGGGTTGAGCTCATTTTCGTATGCAATTTGAAACTTATGATTCATCTAATCTTTCTTTCCCACCCGGAAGGTGTACTCAAAGTATATAGAAAGTTATCCTGAAGTTCCCCTGCGCCCTTATACACCGACATGGCGAAGGCGAGTTATGCAAAGCTCTCAAACTATCGCTCCTGCGGCTCTGGTTGCGGGATGAGAGTAATTTACTCCAGAGGAAAAATAATCCGACTGATTTGATTTTCTTTCACAAGAGATTTTTTTTGTCAACATATGTTCTTATATTGCAGAATTTGTTGACTTTTATTAAAGCATATAATATTAGCGATAATGGAAAGAAAAGTTACAGGGAATATCTCGTAAACAAACAAAGGAGAGAAAAGATGAAGAAAGCCAAAAAGCAGGTAAAGCCGGTTAAAAAAGTTGCTGCCAAATCAAAGAAGTCTGTTGTTGTAAAGAAAAAGATTGCTGTAAAAAGTAAAGCAACTAAAAAAATAAAAGCCAAACCGGTCAAAGCAGTAAAGGCTAAAATTGCAGCCGTAAAAAAAGTTCCCGCAGGCCAGGCGACAATTCTGGGCTCAGTACTCAGCGCCATTAAAAAAAGTAAAAACGGAGTTGCAATCGGTAAAATCAAGGAGAAAACCGGTCTGGAACAGAGGCAGCTGAGCAATGCGCTTTACAAGCTTTCCAAGAACGGGAAGATAAAAACAAAAGACCGCGGGATTTACATAGCAAAATAATCCGGATGGGTTTTCACCCTTCCGAATCCTGCAGATTTTCTCACTTTGGCGGAGAGATTACTCCTTTATTTTTTCTTAAATTAAGAGGAAACGATCTGTATTCTCTTCCTTAGATGTTTAAAATTTATAGATGCGCAGTCATTATAATGGTAGTTTCTGCGTCAAAGTGTTGGTGTGCCTTCGCATTTTACAGGTACCGGGCAGAAGTGTTTCATTTTTATAATATTTTGCCGATAACTACCATAAAAAACCTTTCAGTATTGCCATAAGCTATTTTCTGCTTTATTCTTGCTGTTAAAACTTAAATGTTTAGAAAAAGTCATTCTGCCCGCAGCAGAGGATTGCGCTTCATCTTCCCCTTCGACTTTGCACAGGCCGGAGTCCATGAATGTCATGGTGAGCTTGTCGAACCAATCGGACTTTTTACGAACATATTAAAACCTGGTATGAAATAATATTTTATAGGCAAATAATTGCCGTAAATAAAATAATGGAAATTATATAATGTTAAAACAGTATATTAAGAAATATCTCACAAGATTGCCGATCCTTGCAATAATTTTCAGTTTCTTATTTCTCTGCCCCGGATATTTCGGTGCCGGTTATGCTCTTGCAGAAAAAAATACTAACTTTTCTCAGTGGCCTCATGAAGAGAGCGACATCAAACCTGATCCTTCGGTTATTTACGGGCGCCTCCCGAACGGGTTCAGGTACGCGCTTATGGAAAATCATGAGCCGAAGGACAGGGTGAATATACGCCTTAATGTTCAGGCCGGATCGATGCAGGAGCAAGATAAAGAAGAGGGCCTGGCGCACTACCTTGAACATATGCTCTTCAACGGTTCCACGCACTTTAAACCCGGAGAGCTGGTAAAATATTTCCAGGATCTGGGCATGCAGTTCGGGCATGACGCGAACGCGCATACCGGATTCTATGAAACTGTTTATGACATACTTCTTCCTGGCGGGAAAAGAGAAAATCTTGATAAAGGACTTCTGATCGCACAAGATTATGCGGGAGGAGCTCTCCTTCTTGATTCGGAGGTTGAGAGGGAACGAAAGGTCGTTTTATCGGAAAAGAGATCCAGGGATTCCTCATCCTACCGCACTTATATATCGGAAATGAAGTTCAAATTTCCGGATGCTGCGGTATCGAAAAGAATCCCGATCGGCGAGACGGAATCTCTTGAAAAAATGACAGGCAAAAAATTGAAGGATTTTTACCAAGCCTGGTACAGGCCTGAGAATATCATTCTTGTTCTTGTCGGGGATTTTGATTCAAAAACCGCG
>JAZDIO010000167.1:0-3905 GCA_043804965.1 Candidatus Firestoneibacteriota bacterium
TCCGTTCTTTGATTAAGAGGCAAATTAGCGTATATTTGCAGAAACTTAGCTTGCAGATTCATTCCCTATCCTTTCTAACCTGATTATATGTAAGGAAAACTCAAAATACAAGAGGCGTAAAAGAATCAAATATATATTTAAAATTCTTTTTTGCACTTCATGTGTTTAAATTAGGATAAAAAGATTTCTGAAATTTTATGTAATTTCCTGTAGAATAAAGCTATGGAAGTGCCCGAACAACAGTCAGGGGATATGTCCGCTTCTTTTTTTGCCCAGGAAGAAAGAGTCCTCGCAGATATTGCAGGAGGTTCCGGATTTAATTTTCAACGGGGCGAAAAATGGTCTATTAATCCCGAGACGGGAGACGCAACATTTGATCCGAAGTTTTTTACCGAAAAAGGATATACGCCTTCCCAAGCTCTTTTTGCCTCTATGCATGAGATAAAATGTCATCTGGTAGAAGTAGCTGATTTACTTGATACACCGGAAGGCTCTAAGGAATATTCACGTCTCAAACAAAGGATAAAAAAGCAAAGATTTAGAATTTGGGAAAATTGCAGGACTGATGTCAAAGGCAACTTAGCGATTACCGAATTTGCTCCGGCACTCGCTGACGATACGGAAAGTCTTTACAGAGAAAAACTTTGGCCCGGAACTGACCTTACGGATAAACCTAAGCATTTGCAATTCATGTATTCAATACTCAGAAGCGCAATGGTGCCAACGGAAGAATTAACAGTTGATCCTGCAGTTACCGAAGAAATCGACAAATTAAGACACGTTCAAGGGAAAGACGGTAAAACCCGTGACGTCATTGCTTTGGCAACCGATCCCCACATTGATCCCCTGCTCGCCTTAAAACTCAGTAACAGATATATAGAGCCGGTTATAGATAAACTTTTTGAAGGAGACGTTGAGGAAGACAAGGGGAAGGGAAAAGGCAAAGGCGAAAAGGGTGAAAAAGGCAAGGGCAAAGAAGACCCTCAAGATGCTTTTGCAGATGACTATGCCGAATATGATGAAAAACATCCTGAACCATTTGACGAGAAAGAAATGGAAAAGAAAATCCGTCAGGTAAAAGCAACGCAGAGCGCTTCTTCCCGCCAGCAAGCCGGCTACAGTGAGGAACACGGGGTAAGCCCTGAGGATGTAGCAAGTTACTATAACGAGTATCAAAAAATAGAACCATATATTGAACCATTACGGCAAATTTTCAGAAAAATTATTGAGAAACGGCAAATACCAATAAGACATTTGGCTGCGTTAAAAGAGGAGGGTGTCATGATTGACCCCGGACTGGTTACGCAAACCTATCTTGATGTCCGCGCAGGTGTTCCCAACCCAAAAACCATGAAAGATTTTGAGGGCGTACTGGTCGATGAGAATATTCCGACAAGTTTTGAAGTGACGGTTGTCGGCGATAGGACCGGAAGCATGACAGAGGGTACCAAAATTCCTGAACAAAGACGGACAGGTGTTTTACTGATGGAAGCTTTAAAAGAATTTTCAGACGTTGCGGAAGAGCAGGGGCCACTTGCTCCTGAACTTACAATTAAAAGCGAAGTCAGGAGCTTTGGTGATGGTCCTAACCATACGGAAGTTTTAAAACCCTTATCGCATACCCTTACCGAACGAGACCGCATTGGAGTTTTTAAAGCCCTTGGCACTTGCGATTCCGGAACCAATAATGAGGAGGTGATGTTTGGAAAATTATATGAATCTATTCAAGAGGAAGCGAGAAAAGATCAGACCTATCTGCAAAGAATAAAAAGCGGAAAACTTAGAAAATTCGTGATCATGTTAACCGACGGACAGGTTGGCAGCTATGAAGCAACCAGAAATCAAATTAAGAAATTACGTGATCTTGGAATAGTTGTTGCAGGAGTTGGCATAACCGAAGACGGAAGGGACGCTGTTAAAACATACGCTCCCGACGGAAGGGTAACAAAAGAGGTTTCTGATCTTCCTAAAACTTTACAGAACTTGTTAGCAGAATATTTAGGCACTCTTTCAATTGGAGAAAAAATCGCACTTGACCAGACAACCTAAATATGTCCTATAATGGAAAGTAAGGTATAATATATGACTGATAATATGACAGGCATTGAGCAACAAGGAAAACCGCAACCTCAAAAAGTAGCCGAAAGGTGGTTAAAAATAAGGGGTATTAAACAGCCTCAGAAAGAGCAAACGGCTTCTGAAGATAAAATAAATCCGTCTACACCTCTTCTTCAGGAAGCTTATGATTTATTTGCTGAGAGACAAGAATTGCGCGATCAGATAGTCGGCAGCCAACGTAAGCTGATGGAACCGAAAGACAAAAACCAATCAGCATTCGGCGCAATTTCAAAGGAGTGGGATAATTTATTATCCGGACGGACACCTGAAAAAACCTTGTCGCTGGACGCCAAAAGAGAGTTAATTAGGGACGGCAGAATCGGCGCGCTTATTTCCTCAACCGGCACACAATCGGATATTGAGGTAATAAACATGAGTCAGACAAGGGTGGGCGAAGTAGAGAGTAAATTAGATGAAATTTTCTCAAAACAGGGCGCATATTCAGCATTTCAACGGGATTTAAGTCATCAGGTCAGCATAAGACGCAGCACCCATGAAGTAAGCAGTCTTATCAGATTCGGACAAGAAGCTGATCTTCTGGCCCTAAAACTTTCCAGGGCAGCTCAAGTTGATAAACGCCCGCTTACTTCAGTTGAAAGAAGAGTGATTGAAGAAAACAAGACACTGAAAGAAGAGGCAGATAGGCGTGCAGCAGAACTTACCCAAAACCCTGATGTTTTTGACAGGCTCCGGACGGTTGAGCTAAAAGGATATAAAAAGCAATTAGACCATGACCATTTCGCAGAAACTCCGTCCAGAATAAAGTATCTTTCAAAAATAGAGGGCTACTGGACGGAGGGGAAAAAAGTCTTACTTTCCGGCGAAACAGGAACGGGAAAAACAGAAATAATTAAGCATGCCAGCAATAAACTTTTCGGCGTAAATCCAGAGTCTGTTACAGGGCATCAGGATATGAGCATATATGAATTATTGGGTAAGACTGGTTTTCAAGTTCAGGTCGGTGATGTTTTTAGGCCTGCCCCATTAATCAGGGCTATGACAGGACGGAACGGAAAGGGTCAGCCGTTTTTGTTTGATGAAATAGACAGGGCTCCAAACCAAGCGGTTATGGGTATAAAAACGATACTCAACGCCAGACCGGGAGAAAAAGGCATTAAGGTCCAAACTGATACCGCCGGTTCTTTTAATGTCGGAACAGACTATGCCGTTTCGGCAACCGCCAATATCAAAAGCGAAAAATATCAGACAGCAACGGAACTTGATCCCGCCATTGTCCGTGTTTTTGATGCCCCTTTGGAAATTGACTATATGCCGCCGGAAGAAGTTTACGACCTGGCTCTCGCCAGCCTGATTGACAAAAGGGGGTGTATTCCTTTATCCGAACAGGATGCCCGCACAACCCTTAAAGATCTTTGTGACGCTGCTTCCTGGATACAGGATGTTTATCAAGGAAGAAAAGTCTTTACGGATACCTCAAAAAAAGCATTCCTTGAGGCGCGCGGTAAAGGATCAACAGGAAGTATAGCATCCCTAAGAAAGGCGCTTTTAGATCCGGGGAGAACCATAGACACGCTAAAGGGTTGGCCGGCCGCCCAAGTCCGCGGTGAGTCATTCGAAAATTATCTTAATGACCGAATCGTGGAATTTATAAATAATCGGGCATATCCGGAAGAGGACAGGTATCATCTAACAAATATTTTTGCCTTGAAAAATTTTTTAAAGGGAGTGGATACGGGCAAACTTTCTGTTCCAGGACTAACCCAAGCAATTCTTGATTCCTGGAACCACGGAAGCAATAAAAATAAACAAAAACAACAGTCAGCCCA
>JAZDIO010000168.1:0-6284 GCA_043804965.1 Candidatus Firestoneibacteriota bacterium
GCTCGATAACTCTCTTCCCTTAGCTTCATCTAACTTGTTACCTCATTAAATGTAAGGCTCGATTCTAGGCTGGAGGCTATCCTTTGCCTAGGCTGGATTTTCACCAACTTAAACATATACGCTTTTCTCGGCGCACTCATAAATATTTCTCCTTTACACTTTAATTGGGTTAAGCCACATTACAACAGCATTTTCCCTATTATCACTATAGTATTTATTTCTTACTGCAATCATGATAAATCCAGCGCTTTCGTAAAGACATCTTGCGGCTGTATTGGTTTCTCTTACATCTAATGTTGCTATTTTAGCGCCTTCTTTTACGCCTTCCGCCAATAAATGTTTAAGAAGTGCTTTTCCCAGCCCTTTTTTTCTATACTCCGGATGGACCGCAATATTAACAATGTTCATCTCATCCTGCAGCAGCCAAAAACCTCCGTATCCGACAAGCAGATTATCCTTTCTTGCCGTAAAAAACCTGGCGCTCTTATTTTCTTTAATATCTTTTAAAATAAGCGTCCTGGACCAGGGCAGAGTAAATACACTCGCTTCGAGAGCAGCAACGGCATCTACATCGCTTTCAAGCATTTTCCTGATATCAAGCACAAGATCTCCGTGATTACAGACCTTTAAGCATCCGGCACAAGTAAATTCGAAGCACGAAACTCGAAACAAAACTGACAAATAGCAAATAAGAAAAAATAACCAAAACCACCGACTTCTTGCTTCTTTTTTATTACTTTTTCTTTTTAGAATTTGTTTCGAATTTCGAATTTTTATTTTTTGTTTTTCGCTTTGCTTATCACTGCATCCGGTTTCCTTATATAGAGGGGAAGCGCTTTTTCAAAATCCTGTTTTTCTCCTTTTAGGAGCTTAAAGACAGCCAAAGCGCCCACTGCAGAAGCTCTGGGGAAAACCTCAGAAAAAGCGGCGTTTTTGAAAGCTTTTTTAAGCTCTTCACCGCATTTAACAGCTCCTTCCCCGAAAAAAACAACACTTTCTGCTTTCAGATTTTTAACGGTTTTTATTACAGCTTCTACAGGCAAAGAAGCCGGAGCAAGCAATCTGACGGGGCCTTTTTCAGTTTCAGAATATAGGGAAAAATAATATTCGTTTTTTCTCGCATCCAGCATCGGGCAAAGCAGACGCGCGCTTTTAAGTTTTTTACCGGATTGTTCAAGAATACCTGCACCCGAAGGAGCATAAGCATACGTGAGCGCGTCAAGAGTAGGAACAGCGCAAAAGGGTTTTTTGGCCGCATAGGCAAGGCCTTTAGCAAGAGAAAAACCGGCTCTCAGCCCGGTAAAAGATCCCGGACCGGCGGAAACGGCCACTGCGTCAACGGAAAAAATATCAAGAACCGCAGTCCTGAAAACTTTTTCAACATTATTCATGAGTGTAGAGGAATGGCCAAAAAGAATATCAATATTAGACTCGGACAGCACCTTATCTTCTGTTACCAGCGCGACGCTTTCAGCGCTTGTCGCTGTTTCTATTGCCAGAACGATCATTTTCATTCTCTTTTTTTATTATGAATTTGTAGACCACTTCGCCTTTTTTTATAAGGCCCAGCTCTTCCCTGGCAATCCTTTCCACCGATTTGAGATCGCTTCGAAGGGTTTGTATTTCCACTGCTGCTTTCCTATTTTCTTCTTCCAGCAAGGCTATTTCTCTTTCTATTTTTGATTTTTCAAGCTTTGACCGAATAAGGTGAATAAGCCCGGCATTACCCGCCATAAAAAAGTAAACAACAACCGCGAGCACCGCATAAATCAGTATTTTTATGAGTTTTTCTTTTCCCGGCCAATTATTAATTCTCACCCTGCCCGCAGGGATTACCGTGGTGTTATATTTTCTAAACCGGTTATTCTTTGACATCAAACTCCTGATTTCTAATGATTAAAAGCAAGTATATATTTTTCCCCCAGATTCAATAATTCGTTAAGCCGTTTATCCGAATCCGCTTCGGCATAAAGACGGACCAGCGGTTCCGTGCCGGAAAGTCTGATCATTATCCAGTTCTTACCGCCCAGCAAAAACTTATGGCCGTCCAGGGTAATTAATTTTTCAACGGTATAGGAGCCGAATTTCACAGGCGGTTTTTTGGAGAGAGCCCTAACGAGTTTTTGTTTCTTTTCCCCGGTAAGGCGGGCGCTTCCCCTGCCTGTTGCAATATATCCGACTTCCCTATAGATTTTTTTTAATATTTCTTTTAGGGTTTTCTTCTCCGCAGCTACCATCTCCAGAACCAGAAGACAGGCCAAAATACCGTCCTTCTCAGGAATGTGCTGATAAGTCGTAAGCCCCCCGCTTTCCTCTCCTCCGATTATCATCGGTTCTTTCATCATTATTTCCCCGATGTATTTAAACCCTACAGGTGTCTCCCTTACAGGTATGCCGTATTTTTCCGCTAAAGCGTCCACAAGGTGAGTTGTAGCAACAGTACGGACCGCGCAGCCGTTCCAGCCTCTGCTCTTTTTCAGATAAACCATCAGGAGAGCTAAAATCTCATTTGGAGTAATAAAGGTTCCGTCACGGTCAATAATCCCGTATCTGTCGGCATCCCCGTCGACAGCCAGCCCGATATCAAGTTTTTCTTTTTTTATAGCGGCAATAAGCCCGCCCAGGCGCTCGCTTTTCGGTTCAGGCGCTCCTCCTCCGAAATAAGCATCCCGGTAATTATGAAACACCGTTACTTTTTTGCAGGACTCCGCAAGGAGCAGATCCAGATACCCTCTTCCGGTGCCATAAAGAAGATCCACTCCCACCTTCATTCCCGCTTTTTTTATCAGTTTAAAGTCTACCTTATTTCTTATGACCTTTAAATAGGCTTCTCTCGGATCCAGCAAAATAACATTTTTATCATCCTCAGGCAAAATTTTAAGTTCCGGATCGTTTGCGTAATTTTCAATTATTTTTGTCGTTTCCGGAAGCGCAGGACCGCCCCAGGAAGGGGAAAATTTTAATCCATTATAAGATGAAGGATTATGGCTGGCCGTGATATTGATACCGCCCGCGAGTTTTCTCTTTATTATCTCATAGGAGATAACCGGGGTCGGAGTATCTCTTTTCGTGAGCAGAACCTTGATCCCAGCGGCAGAAATTACATTAGCGGCGGTTGCGGCGAACTTTTCTGAAAGGAAACGGGTGTCATAACCCACAATCACTCCGTTTTTGACCGCCTCCTTCTCCTTTTCCTTCACATAGCGGGCGACCGCCTGCGCTACTTTAGAGACCTTGAAAAAAGTGAAGTCGTCGCTGATTATTCCGCGCCACCCGGAGGTGCCGAATTTAATTTTCGCTTCCGTCATAAACATTATCTCCTTCCGGAGCGCCTGCTTTCTGCCAGGCTTTTATCATTTGCCCATATTTTGCTATCAGTTTTTTGGCTGCTTCAACGGTCTTGGCTTCGGCATTCAGATGAAACAACGGTTTTTCGCCGTCCGGCAGGATCATTATCCATCCTTCTTCTTCAAATATTTTTATTCCGTCTATCTGCTCGGCTTTTTTATCCTTGGCATATTCATTTAATTCACGCATTACGGTACCTTTAGTTTCCCACTGGCAAACCACATGTTCGCGGATTATTCTGGATTCCGGAACTTTTTTAATTATATCCGAGATCTTTTCGTCAACGACCGCCAGCGCATCAAGTATCTTTACCACAGACATCATCGCATCCAAAGACGGCATGAATTCAGGAAAAATATAACCCCCGAGCGCCTCGCCGACAAAATCCACCTTCCCTGAAACCGCCGTTTCCATCATACTGCGGTAACTTGTCCTGGTGCGGATAACTTTACCTCCGTACTCCGCGGCTATTTCATCTATAGCCGAAGAAGCGGTGATAGGCACGGCGATGGTCCCGCCCTTATTTACTTTAAACTGAAGATAGGTAAGGAAACAAAGCGCCTGATCTCCGCTCAATACTCTTCCTTTTTCATCGACTATAAATATTTTTTCCGCGCCGGCATCCAGCATAATCCCAAGGTCTGCTTTGAGCGTGGAAGTTATATTGGAAAGCTGTTCTATGGACTGGGCAAATTCCCCGGCTGATTTTGTAAGCTTCTTTTCCTCCAGATAGGAATTCAGAGATACGACATCGCATTCAAGCTGTCCGAGGAGCGAAGGAAAAATTGTGGAGGAACTTCCAAAACCATAGTCGAGCACCAGCTTAAATTTTCTTTTTCTGATAGCCTCTTTGTCCACTTCCTGGAGAAACCCTTCCCTGTAATGGTCTATCGCGTGGGACGGAAAAGAAATTTCTCCGACTTCCTGAAACGGGGCGCGCCTGAAATCCTCCCTGAAAAACAAGCCTTCTATACTTTTTTCCTTTGCGGAAGCCAGGTCAATACCCTGTTCATCAAAGAATTTTATATCCACTTTTTCCGCGTCAAAGGGAGACATTCTTACATGCATTCCGCCTACGCTTCTCAGAGGTTTCAGCACATATCTTGCGACACTGACAGGAGTGACCCCGATATCACAAACATTTACTCCCGAAGAAAGGAGCCCCGTCATAAACGCACGGTTGGTCATCCTGGAAATTCTATGATTGTCCCTGGAAGTGATTATTGAAGACCCTTTGGGCACCACCGCCCCGTAAGCAGCTCCCAGTTTAGCCGAGAATTCCGGGGAAATCTCTATATTCGCAAGGCCGATAACACCATATTCCGAAAATATCGTCCGCGACCATTTATCCCCCCAGATCAGGCTTGTAGATAAAATAGCGCCGTTTTCAACATTTTTATGCGGCCAAAGTTTGACATTTGCTTTCAAAACCGCCTCGTCGCCAATATTACAATTATCACCTATAACACAATTAGTATGAATAACCGCTTTTTTACCCGTTTCCACGGAACGGCATAAGACACTCTCAAAAACAGTCGCATCCTGCCTGATAATACTTCCGGACCAGAGCACGCTATTGGTAATTTTCGCCCCTTCTTCAATAATGCAATTATCTCCGATAGTAGAGTTTTCGATGATTACATTTGCTTTAATTTGAACGTTTTTTCCTATAATCACCGGATTCTTCAGCATCGCAGTAGGATGCAGATGCGCATCGGAATCTATCCAGATCCCTTTACCGACTTTGTTTGTTTTTTTGCCCGGAATTATGACCTCCACCTTGCCGTCCATTACATCGTAATGAGAAATCCTGTATTCCGACAAGCTGCCGACATCCTTCCAGTAGCCCTTTGCAATATAGCCAAAAAGCGGCATCTTTTCTGAAAGCATAAAAGGAAAGAGGTTTTTTGAAAAATCAAACTCTCTTTCGGCAGGTATTAGATCAAGCACCTCTTTTTCCAGAATGTAAATGCCGGTATTCACAGTATCGGAGAAAACCTCGCCCCACGACGGTTTTTCCAGGAAGCGCACAATCTTTCCGCTTTTATCCGTAATAACAACACCAAACGCCAGCGGATTATCCACGCGGGTAAGAACCATGGTGGCCAGGGATTTTCTCTTTTTATGAAATTCCACAGCCTTGGTCAAATCAAAATCAGTAAGGACATCCCCGCTCATCACAATAAACGTCCCGTCTATATATTTCGCGGCATACTTTACGCATCCGGCAGTACCCAGCTCGGACTCAGTTTTGATATAATCCATCTTTATTCCAAAATCAGAACCGTCCCTGAAATAATCCGAAATTGATTCAGGCTGGAAATAAAGCGCGGAAATCATCTCCGTAATTCCGTGTTTTTTTAAAAGGTCCACGATATGTTCCATCATCGGCTTATTGGCTACGGTAACGACAGGTTTTGGAATATTACAGGTCAAAGGGCGGAGCCTGGTGCCAAACCCGCCGGCAAGTATAACAGATTTCATATATAATTCTCCTATGAGCAAAATATGAATTTAAAAGTTATGCTTCTATATTGTATTATACTGAATGGATTTAGTCAATTAAAGAAAAGCCCCACATTACTCACGTTCCACGTTCAAACCCCTGTACCATTCCTCTATAACTGAGTGAAACGAATATTTAAGGTCGGGTACAGGACGTCATGAACCTGAAGTATTTAATGGTTCCTGGGTTACTAACTTAAAAGCAATAAAAACCAGCTTTGTGTCCCTCTTTTAATTAATTGATCTCTTTCTACTTTTATTTTTGTATTCAGCAATTAATTGCTTTTCAAATATTTTTCCCGCCGGCAACAGGTTTCTTAATTCCTTTCTGCTCCAGCCCATTTCGACCGTGGCTTTTAGATAATATTCTCTTTCTTCATTGCGCTCTTCCGGAATTCGTTATCTTCCTACCGTCGAAACTCCGTGCGTAA
>JAZDIO010000169.1:0-2482 GCA_043804965.1 Candidatus Firestoneibacteriota bacterium
GCATGCGTGTTGTTAATTGTATAAAGCTCCGCTCAATCGAGCCGGCTATAGACTGTAAATACCAAAATTTACTAAACAGATACTAGGGAGCGTTATGAGTAATAAAAAAATTAAAGAAAAAATAGGGCTAAAATTTAACAAAATCCTGATAAATATTTTGAAGCATGGAAATTCCAGAGAGAAATGGTTCCAAAGAAAAATACTTTTTTTCCTGACTATTCTGATGTTATCTGCCGGAGGAAGCAGATTGGAAGGCGGTATCAGGTGCGGGCCGTATCTTCAGATGCCGGGTGATTCCTCTATGGGAGTTGCCTGGGAAACGACTAATCCTTCAGGCGGATATGTTGAATATGGGGAAGGTATAGATACTTTAGGCGAGGTAAAATCTTTGAAAGGCAAAACCATGCAATTTGTTGTTTTAAAAGGGTTAAAACCCTCTGCTGAGTACTGGTACAGAGTTGTTTCAGACGGCGACCAGTCTCAAAAGTATACTTTCCGTACCGCGCCCAAAAAGGAACAAAATGACGTGGAAACTCGTATTGTAATATGGTCGGATATGCAGTTTCCTCCAAATTATGTAAACGAAGACGGCACTGTAAAACCGGGTATGCCCGGAGGAGAAGAGTGCCTTTCGGCATTGAAGGCAAATTTAGAGCAGATGGTGAAATTTAAACCCCATCTTCAATTTGTAATCGGCGATCTTGTTAATAGCGCTGCTATTGATTCGGAAGTTTTATGGAGGCATTTTTTTAATTCCCTGAAGCCTTTATGCGCGAGCGCTCCTTTGATGTCCGTACCCGGTAATCATGATCGAGGTAAAAATAATAAATATGCATTATACTGTGAATATCTCTATCTCCCGGAGAATCCGCCTAACGATAAAATAAAGGAACTTTGCTACTCTTTTGATTATGGCAATATGCATTTTTCCGGGTTGCCGTATATTAACTGGAAATCTCTTGTAAAAAAGAGCGGGTGGCTTGATTCTGATTTAGCCGCTGCAAAAAGCCGGGGAATAGAATGGTTATTTACCGGAACACATGAAGATTGGGAGGGCGGAGATAAGGGGCCGGGAAGTTTAGACCTGCAGGAACTTGATAAGAAATACGGTGTTGCTGTTAATTTTAACGGCCATAGACATACTCTAGCAAGATCATTTCCGGTAAGCTTGAAGGAAGATCTGGTACGGTTTGGCGCGAAGTCCAGTACAAACAGAAATTATTACAATGGCAAAACAAAAGGCACTGTTTTAGTTAGAACAGGAACTTTGGCCGCCGAAATAACGAATGGCGGTTTGGGAAATTGGGATATAATTAATACCAGAAAGGGGCATAACTTCGCTCTGATGGTTGTTAAAGGGAAACGGCTTTCTTTTTCTACATATACTTCAGACGGTAAATGTATAGACAGTTTTGTTATAGATAGAAACGACCTAACGGATACTGCAAATCCCGATCCTGTAATTTCTGATATAAAAACAGATGTTATTTCCGGTTATGCCGCGGATATAACATGGAAGACGGATGTTTCTTCCTATTCAAGCGTGGAATACGCTCTTTCCGCCGACTCAAAAAAAGTAAAGAGTACTCCGGTAATAGAAGATTTAAGTTCAGGCGAAGGGAAAAAACATAAGGTGAGATTGTGTTTTCTTACCCCGGGCGCTGAATATTGTTTTCGTGTAAAGAACAGGAGCGGTGAAAAATGGGCAAGGAGCGAGTGGCAGGTTTTTAAAACTCCTGCCGGTCATTCCGGTCAATTGGTCGGCATCCTGGACTTTGATTCTTTACGCGGTTTCCAGTTTGGCGGCACCACAAAGGCGGGAATGGTCCTTTACGCTGAAGATTTGGGATTCGGGTGGCTCAACTTAGATAATATTAATATGGGCCAGGACACGGGCTATTCTCTGCAGGACGGTATTCCGGAACTGGGAGGTCTTGATCCTTTAAGCGCGGAGGGCCGGTACCGGATGGCTGTTTCGCGGGTTAGAATTGCCAACAGGAGCCGTATTCCTTTCCGTATTGATATTCCGAATGGAAAATATAAATTACGTTTTGGGCTGGGTACTTTATTCGCAAATGGTTACGGCAAAATCAGGATTGAAAACAGCAGTTTTTTACGCAGCCCCTGGTCCGATTTAAAAAAATATAAGAATGACTGGCTTTTTAGAAATGCTAATATAAAAGTAATTAGAGTTAAAGGCGACAAATGGGACGGAGGAGATGAATTTGAAATTATCCATTCTGTAACGGACGGCAAATTAATATTTGATGTAGGCGCCGAGGACCAAGCTCTTCCTTTTGCCGGTGCTTGGTGGGAAGGGCTGGGCCTTGGTTATTTAATTGTGGAAAGCGCTGAGGATAAGAAGTAAAAATAGATTTACATTGACAGGAAAAGATTGCGGCGAGATGATTGCGCAATTACAACTTATTTAATCTGGAGGGATTTTATGATACCGGTTTTTAACGTAAAAGGCACGCATTAT
>JAZDIO010000170.1:0-4458 GCA_043804965.1 Candidatus Firestoneibacteriota bacterium
GAATGGAATTCAAATCATTATTCATGCCGCATTCATCCCCGGAGTTACCTCCGTGGTTTTCTGCGGCATACTCGCCATAAACCTTACAGACCCTGTATTAGTTTCACTAATACAGACCTTTCTCTCGGTCCGTCAAACTCACAAAGATATATCCCCTGCCATTCGCCAAGCACAAGCTCTCCCGCTTCTACGGGAAAAACTGCGGAAAAACCCATCATAGAGGCTTTTATATGAGCATCGGAATTCCCTTCGGAATGCTCATAACCGGCGTCCGGCGGGATTATATCGGAAAGTTTTTTTATTATATCTGATCTGACAGCGGGATCCGCGTTTTCATTTATGGTAATACCGGCTGTTGTATGCATTACAAAAACGTAACAAACGCCGTTCATCAGTTTTGATTTATCCACGGCTGCTTGAACCTCAGCTGTAATATCTTGGAACTGGTTCTTTCCGATTGTTTTTATATTTATTTCTTCTATCATTTTTTCTTTCCGAGATCCTGAAGCAAGAGTCCTCTGAAATTATCCGGGTTGTGCGCTTTTGTAAGCGCTGCTTCATATGTAATGGTTCCGGCGTTGACCAAATCTTTAAGTACGTTATCCATTATCTGCATGCCTTCGGATTTTCCGGTAAGCATGGAAGAAGGCACCTGAGCTAATTCATTTTCGCGTATCATATTGCGTATAGCGTGATTTGCAAGCATTATTTCAAGCGCTACAGCCCTTCCTTTGTTGTCCGCTTTAGGAAGAAGCACCTGGCAAATAATGGCTTCAAGAGTCAGGGAAAGCTGGCTTCTGATCTGCTGCTGCTGCTCCGGAGGGAATACATCCACAATCCTGTCTATGGTCTGGGCCACGGAACCTGTATGCAGGGTCGCAAAAACCAGGTGTCCGGTCTCCGCCGCGGTTATCGCGGTAGCAATAGTTTCCAGGTCGCGCATTTCGCCTATTAAGATCACGTTGGGATCCTGCCTCAAAACTCTTTTCAGCGCATTGTTAAAGGAAAGGGTGTCCCGCCCAACCTCGCGTTGATCTACCTTTGCGCTTTTATCTTTATGTAAAAACTCCACAGGATCTTCAATTGTGACAATATGACATCTTCGTGTCGAATTTATATGATCTATCATCGCAGCAATGGTAGTGGACTTGCCTGACCCGGTCGGACCTGTTACAAGCACAAGACCTCTTGTTTTCTCGGATATTTTTTTTAGAATCACAGGTAGACCAAGCTCGTCAAGGGTCATAACTCTGAGAGGAATCACTCTTATAACACTTGCCAGATTACCGGTTTGAAGGTATACATTAACACGAAACCTCGCAAGACCTTCCACTGCATAGGCAAAATCCAGCTCTCTTTCTTCGTCAAACTTCTGCCTTAAAGCATCATCGGTCATCTGATTTATCAGTTCACGAACAGCCTGAGAGTTCAGGACAGAAAGTTCGGAATCCACATACGCGCCGTTGATTCTATAGGTAGGAGCGCTTCCTGCTTTTAAATGCAAATCAGAAGCATTTTTGTTTACCATTTCTTTTAAGATGTCGTTTATATGCATGGCTTCACCGCCTTTACTTTTTTAGTAAGTTGGAAGTAGTGCTTCTTAAACGCAGACTAAGAAGCCGGAGTAACAGGTCCATTATCTTAATGGCAACTTTCGGGGAATCTTTTTTAAGCGCATAATAATTTTCTTGGGACAATTCCAGAAGTTCCGTACGCGCGGTTGCTTTTACTGTCGCCGACCTCGGACTGCTGTCAATAACCGCCATCTCTCCCACAAACTCTCCGGGATGGATCCGGGCAATGGCCGTTTCCCCGAGAAACCCCATTTTTAATATTTTTATACCGCCTTTTTTTACTATATACATAGAAAGGCCGGGCTCGCCTTCTGAAAACAAAATTTCATCTTCATTAAGCTTTTTTTCCTTACAGCAAGCTGTAAATATTTTCAGTTCTTCTTTTGAAAACTGAGCAAAATTTGGATGATTTAAAAAAACATCCACAACCGGCGGCTGGCTGCCAAGCATACCGCGTGCCTTTTCAGTCTCTTCCATACAGCACCCCTTGCCGCGTAAAAAGCGGACTTTTTTTATTTTAATCAAGCTTCGGCTTTTTTACCTTCTTAAAAATCATCTGCATGGATATAAAAATAAATAATATACCCATAATACGCTGCAGGTTAATCTGATCAACCCGTTCGGCAGTTGAAGCGCCGAGAAGCACGCCTCCAAGCGAACCTGTCGCAATAATCAAAGTTGTATGCCAATTTGTATGCCCGTTTTTAAAATTTTTTACTGTTCCGCTTATCGAAGCCGGAATCATTACAGCAAGAGAAGTAGCCGTCACAGAATGCGCTTCCATGTTAAAGATATAAAGCATTATCGGAACCATTACAACGCCGCCGCCGATGCCAAGCATTCCGCTAAGAAAACCTGTAAGAACGCCGAGTAATATCAGACCTGCGCTTCTTACTGCAGCTTCCACAGCTCCGTTGTTATTGACATTGTTAACCGCAAAGAAAATCATTTTAATAGAAGTCAGGAGAAGGATAATACCGAGTAATTTTTTTAATTTCTCCTGCGATACTTTATGCATCAGGTGCGCGCCAAAATAAGCAAACGGTACGGCACCGGCTGAAATCAGCAAAAATGCGCCCCAGTCAGGAGTCATGGCTGCCGAAAACGCATTTCTGACACTTCCAAGAAACGCCGTCGGCATTATAACAGCAAGAGAAGTAGCCGCCGCCGCGTGCACCGAAAGCTTAAACATAAAAAGCAGAGCAGGGATCATAACAACCCCTCCGCCGATACCGCAAAGGCCGCTTAAAAATCCGGCAACAATTCCAAGCGCTAAATACCCTCTCCAGTTTTTCTTCATTTTTCACTTTTCAAAACAAGGTTCATGCTCCCGCTTCTAAACCCTTCAATATCAAACGTAATATAAGTATAACCGATTTTCTTAAGTTTTTCCGCAATTTTCTTGGTTATCTCCGGCTTTAACAGGAGTTTAAAATTCTTTTGCATAACTTCTATTCTGGCTATATTGCCATGATGGCGGACCCGCACCTGCTTAAAATATTTTTTTTTCAAATACTCTTCTGCCGCGCCGACTTGGGCCAATATTTCATTATTAATACTCATGCCGTAAGGGATTCTGGAGGCCAAACAAGCCGTTGAAGGTTTATTCCAGGTCAGCAGCTTAAGTTTTTTCGAAAGCTTTCTGATTTCGGTCTTTGTAAAACCTGCTTCTTTTAAAGGACTCTTAATCCCCAGAGCTTTACCTGCTTTTACCCCCGGCCTGAAATCCAGCTTATCGTCATAATTTGCTCCGTCAAGAACCGCCTTGTATCCTTTTTTATGCGCAATATCTTTAAGCTTTCCAAAAAGTCCGAGTTTGCAGTAAAAACATCTTTCTGCGGAATTTTTCAAAAAACGCGGGTCTTTAAACTCTTCCGTTTTAATTACCAGAAAATTTACCTTCATCCGTTTTGCTGTTTTAACGGCAGCCTTCGCTTCGGAAGCGGGATAAGTTTTAGAAGCCGCGATAACGGCCAGGACATTTTTTTTACCCAGAATATCCAGGGCTATTTTCAGAAGTAAAGTGCTGTCCGCCCCTCCGGAATAGGCGACAAGAACTCTTTTGAGCTTTGCCAGTATTGCTCGGAGCTTTTCAAGTTTTCTCATATTATACCTTGTGTTAAATTAAAAACCCCTCCTTACACTTGCATGTAAAGAGGGGTTTTCCCTTTTTTACTTCTTTTTTGTTGATGCCTTTTTTGTTGGTGCCTTTTTTACAGAAACCTTTTTCGGTTCTGCTTTCTTAACTTTTACTTTTATTTCCGGGGTCTTTACTTCTCCGGGTTTTGTGTCGGCCGGTACTTTATTGGTAATAGGTGTTAACGTTCGAAGATATGAAACCAGGCTCTTCAAGTCATCATCCGTTAATCCTCTGTAGTAATCATAATAAAGGGGAGCCGTACCGTTCGCGCCCTCATCTTTTATCATGCTTATTACTTCGTCATCTGACATCATTCCTATTCCGGTATCGTTATCCGGGGTAAGGTTTTTAGCATAAGAAACTCCCCAGGTGCCTTTATAGCCGGTTTCACTTCCTGCCATAAATTTATTAAGGTCCGGCTTTCCGTCTTTGCCTAGCGAAGTATGATGGGCAAGGACACCGCACGCATTCACCAGATACTTTCCGCGTTCAATCATTTCATCTTTTGACAGCTTCTTCGAGCAGCCAAAAGAAAAGAACGCGACACAGCAAACTACCGACAACATTACAGCTTTCTTTAACATCTTTTTTTCCTCCTTGGGGAAAAATATAGTCTATAAAGTCTTACATTATGGAACTATTATTATATCAAATACACATTTATTTTAAATCTTATTCATCCTACTGTATCATTTTGCTTTGACATCTATATACTTCAAGCTTTTACTTTACAGACTTTATGGA
>JAZDIO010000171.1:0-5747 GCA_043804965.1 Candidatus Firestoneibacteriota bacterium
TATGCCTCTTTATGAGTTTGCCTGCGAAAAATGCAAAAAAGTATTTGAAGAACTCCTTTATAGTTCTGATATTTCAAACGTAAGTTGTCCCGGATGCGGCGGTAGAAAAGTGAAAAGAAAGATTTCCGCGTTTGGCGTAAAATCTGGCGGCACGAAAGGGAGTTTTGAGCATAATTGCGCTTATCGCAAAACCTGTACAAAACCCTCCTGTTCCTGCGGCCATTAATTGGAGCAGTCCTTGTTTAAGCAGTTTATAAAGTTTGGAATATTTTTAATTATTCCGGCGCTTGTTTTTTCTCTTTCTTTTGGCAAGAACAAAGTTAACTATAAACAGCTTAATTGGAAAGAAATGCCTACGAATAATTTTGAAATTTACTTTACTTCGGCGGATGAAGCGCTTGTTAAGGAGTTTGCCATCTACGCCGAAGATGCTTATGCCGGTCTTTCTGAGAGCCTTAAAGTTATCCCTCCTGAACCTGTCAAGCTTTTCATTTATGATTCTCATCTTGAATTTGAGCAGACAAACATCTCCACGGATTTAGTTGACGAGGGCGTCGGCGGGTTCACGGAATCCTTAAAAAACAGGATAGTACTGCCTGTTGTTACTTCTCCGAAAAGAATGAAAGAGGTTCTCACTCATGAATTGGTGCATGAGCTGCAGTTTGAATCTTTATACGGAGGTTTTGGAAAATCTTACCAGTTTGCTAAAGCCCTGTTCATCCCTCTTTGGGTGATGGAAGGCATGGCCGAGTACGGGGCCCAGGATTACGATTCTTCTGTTACGGATATGCTCCTTCGTGACGCCGCAATGAATAATAAAGTGAAAAGCCTTTCGGAGCTTGGAAGTTTTAATTACATAGACGGGCATGATATTGTTCTGATGTATAAAGAGTCTCAATATGTTTTTGATTACATAGCAAAAACTTACGGAGCGGACAAGATAGGCCTTATATTGAAAGAATTCGGCTATATCGCGAACGTGCAGGAAACAATAATTCCGAAGGTGTTAAATCTGGAATTCAATGATTTTGACAGGAAGTGGCAGTATGACTTAAAAGAAAAATATTTTGCCCAGGCGAAAGGAAAGAAAGACGCCGCAGATTTTGCTGCAAGGCTTACAAATGATGACGGTTTGAGGCCTGTGTATAATACAAATCCTGTATTTTCAGCGGACGGTGAAAAAATATATTTTTTTTCCGACAGATATAATTATACGGGGCTTTATGAGCTTGTAATAAAAACAGGGAAAGTAAAAGAATTGGTTGGTAAATGGTATGACAGCTTTTCCCGGTCCGGAAACGCCCTCTCTGTTTCAAAAGACGGCAAATACCTGTCTTTTGTTTCAAAGTCGGCAGGTACTCAGAAGATTCGAATCTGGGATATCGAAGAAGGGCGTATAATCGCGGAGAATGCTTATGGATTGGATCTTGTGTACTCTCCGTCTTTTGGCCCGGATAATATTATGGTTTTTATCGGTGTAAAAGACGGTAAATCTGATGTTTACACGGGGAATATGAAAGGGGAAATACTCGCCCGTTTGACGGAAGACAGGTATGATGAAACTGAAGCAATATTTGGAACTGACGGAACAGAGGTTTATTACGTATCGGAGAGGGAGAACGGGTTCAGGCAGCTTTATAAAATCAGCAGAGAAGGAGGGGAGGGCGAACATCTTAAAACTCCTAATGGGAATAACTATAATATCTCGGGCCCGGTTATGAGTTCTGACGGCAGAATATTCTATTCGGCGGATTGTAACGGTATTTATAATTTATATATGTTTGCTCCTGCCGACAGGCTTAGCGCGGGTGTCTTTTCGGATGTAAAGGGCGGTGTTTTTTCTCTCGATATTTCTCCGGAGGGAAAGAAAATAGTGTTTTCTTATTTTGAAAACAGCTGCTATAATATTTACCTGATGGAAAATATTGAGAAAAAAAAGCTTTCCTTGCCGGCTTTTGAAGCGGAAACAGATTTATCCGGATCGGGAAAGAAGAACTACAACCTTTCTAATTTTCAGTCGGTGCCTTATAAATGCAGTTTATCTTTGGATCTTGTCTATTTTGCGCTCGGTTATGATACTTCAGCGGGACTGCTGGGCGGGTGTTATCTCTCTTTATCCGACCTTCTCGGTGAAAATAGTTTCGAGTTTTATGGATTGGCTATAAAGGAATATCAGTCGGGCGCTCAGTTTGCATATAGAAACAGGGCTTATAGAATTAACTTCGGATTATCCCTTTATAACTGGAGAACTTACGGGATTTCTTTATTTAGCGATAATACGACAGCGGGTAAATATTATACTGAAGAGAACGGGCTTTCTCTTCCGTTAATTTATCCGTTTGATAGAAATACAAGAGTGGAACTTTCGGCGAACAGTTATATAAAAGACCATTTTTACTATGAAGGAAACGGGAGTAATTATCGGAAGATTACAAATTCACTCTCTCTGGCTTTTGTTTTTGACAACCTGACTTATAATATAGATACTCCCTGCGGAGGCAAAGCGTTTGCTCTTAACGCGGAACGGGCGGATTATGTTTTATGGGGTACGCAGAAATTTGTCAACCTGAAATTTGAAGATCAGGAATATTTGTTTTTGGATAAGGAGAACACTCTGGCTTTCAGATTCTTTGCGGGCGCCTCGCTGGATACGGATGCCGGTTATTTCAGCCTGGGCGCCGATAGTATAAGAGGCTATCCTTCCGGAGAATATACAGGCAGTAATATCCTTGTTTTTAACATGGAATTAAGGTTTTCTCTGATAGAAAAAGCGGACGTAAGCGTATGGCCGTCCGGGTGGCTCCTTATCAAGAAGGTAAAGGCAGTCCTTTTCAGCGATCAGGGAATTGCCTTTAATAATTATTCTTATATCGGACCGGGGGATTTAAAAAATGGAGTAGGCGCCGGCATCAGGATACATACTTTTGTCTGGCAGAGTTATCCCGTAATATTGAGAGTAGATGCCGGTTTTAGGACGGACAACGGAAACATGATCCCGGTATACTATATCGGACTAGGGAATATATTTTGAAGCAAGTTATTGAGCGCTAGCGAAATCTTGCTTTAAATCCGCTTGTAATAATTGGGGCAGGGATGGAGGTTTTTTTCATGAGAATTGGCTTATTTGGCGGTACGTTTGATCCGATTCATCTTGGGCATCTGATTGCTGCTGAAGACGTGTTGAAATCCTGCAAGCTGGATAAAATAATATTTATTCCGTCAGCACGTCCGCCTCACAAAAATGAAAAGTCCGTAGCTTCGGTGCAGGACAGGTATAACATGGTGAATCTGGCAATAAGACCTGTCGCGGGTTTTGAAATCTCCGATTATGAGCTTAAGAAGCCGGGAAAATCTTTTACTATAGACACCGTGAAATATTACAAATCGAGAATTTCAAAGATTGATAAACTTTATTTTATTGTCGGAGCGGATATAGTTGAACAGCTTTCAACGTGGAAATCCTGGAAAGAGCTGATTAAGGAAGTGCACTTTTTGATTATGACCAGGCCGGGTTTTAAAGTTAATAAAAATACGGGAAAGCTCGGTACTCCGGTTGAAATAAGGAATATTGATGTTTCGTCGAGCGAGATACGGCGGATGATAAAAAAAGGCCTTCCTCCGGCATATATGGTGCCGGAAGCAGTGGAGAAGTATATATATGAAAAGCAGCTTTACAGAAACTGAAATAAAAAAATATCTGAAAACCAATTTACAGCCTGAAAGGTACAGGCATACTCTTGGTGTTATTTCCTTTGCGGAAGAGCTGGCGGAGAAGAACGGTGTTTCTATTGAGAAAACGCGCCTGGCCGCGCTTTTACATGACTCAGGCAAGGAAATTGGCAGGCATAAAAGATACATGAGGCATATGCAATTTGACAGCTTTGAAAAGCGTATTAGACCCGTATGGCATAATAAACTGGGTGTTGTTATAGCAAAAAGGCATTTCAAAGTGAGAGATAAGGGAGTTTTAAGCGCCATACGAAAACACAGTACCGCGGATAAGAGCATGAGCCCCCTTGATAAAATAATTTATATAGCGGATATAGCTGAAAGAAACAGGAAGTTTAAAGATGCTGTTATTATCCGAAGGGCTGCTTTAAAAAATCTGAATGAAGGTTTTATCCTTGCGCTTGCGAAAAAGATAGAGTATGTATTGCATAAAAAGAAGATTATTCACCCAAAATCTATAGAAGCCTGGAATAATTACATAAAATGAAAAAAGGCATGAAGCTGCTCGTAATATTTTTCCTTCTGCTTATCGCAGGCCTTGGCGTATACCTTTATAACAACCGGCTTGAGCAGGATGTAAATATTCTGCTTATGGGCGTAGATTCCTCGGATCCGTATACCCGCCACTCGGATACCATGATTATTGTTCATTTTGAAATTAAAGCAAAGAAGATTACCTTTGTTTCAATACCCAGGGACACTAAAGTCACTTACCGCGGAAAAGCAAGAAAGATAAATTCCGTTTATGTCCTGAATTATAACGAAGGAAAATACGCAAAAGCAAACATGGAGATGCTGAAGGTTGCCGAAGTGGTCATAAAAGATAAAGTAAAATATTATGCGCAGGTGGATTATGACGGAGTGAAAAATATCGTGAATTACTTTGGCGGGGTAAGGGTAAATATTGCAGACAGGATGTACTATAAAGATAACGCCGACGGCCTTCTCATTGATTTCCAGCCCGGGCCCCAGTCCTTAAACGGTTCTGACTCGGTAAAATACCTTCGTTTCAGAAAAGATATAAAAGCGGATATCGGAAGGATGGAGCGGCAGCAGAAATTCATGTTTATACTGGCTTCAACAATTATGAAGAAACTGAAAATCGGAAATATAACCGGCGTTTATTCCGCGGTATCAAAGAGCCTAAATACAAATTTTCCCCTGGATAGAGCTGTTTATCTTTATACGGTATTCAAGGGTTATGATCTGCATACCAGCTCCAAAATGATTCTTCCCGGCGACCCGGTATACGAAGGTAGAATTGCCTATTGGAAGCCGGATTCAAAAAAGATAAAAGAAATTTTCAGGTAAAACAAATTTGAAGAACAAAGCTTGAAATTAGAAAAAGCACTAAATTCTAAAAAGGCGCAAAACAAAGAATGAAAACCAAGTTTATTGAAAAAATAACAAAGAAAATAAAGGATAACCTTAAAATTATCTTCTTTGCAATGAAGCATCCTCGAACGCCGTGGTATGCAAAGCTTACAGGCTCGCTTGTTCTTTTATATGCTTTAAGCCCGATTGACCTTATCCCTGATTTCATCCCGGTTATCGGCTTTCTTGATGATTTGATAATAGTTCCTGCCGGACTTTATCTGGTTTTACTGATGATACCTGAAGAGGTGGTTAAAGAAATCAGATTAAAAGCAAGGAAAACCCCGTTAAAAGCCAAATCAAACCCCCTGGGCGTGTTGTTAATTGTTGCAATCTGGATATTTACGCTTATTATGGCGGTTAGCTTGTTAGTTAACAATCTTCCTTAAAATAAAGTAGTACAAAAATAATAAGTAGTACATGTATAATATTGACATACCTATGCTGTTATGTTATACTTATGTTGAAAGGAGGTGCCTATGAATGCAACTGTTGTTACAATAAAAGGACAGGTTGTAATACCGTCAAAGATGAGGCGGCATTTGAATATAAAAAAGGGGACAAAGGTTTATATTGAAGAAAGAGGGGATGAATTGGTGATAAGGCCTGTATGTTCGGAGTATTTTGAGAAATATGCAGGTATC
>JAZDIO010000172.1:0-5928 GCA_043804965.1 Candidatus Firestoneibacteriota bacterium
CTCTTTTTTTGCCTTATTCAGCCTTTTTCTTGCCCTATCAAAATCCGGATCCAGCTTTAACACCTGTTCCCAGATATCTGCCGCTTTTTTCAGCTCACCCTGCTGATAAAATTTCACACCTTCATAGTATAAATCAGACACCTTTTTCTCGTCAACACTTTTTTTAGCTTTAGAAACCGGAATCTTTTCTTTATGCGGCACCGTTTTTTTTGCCGGTCCTTCTTTCTTTGCCGGCTTTTTTCTTTCTTTTTCTTTTTTCCCTTCAGTTTCTACAGAATTTCCGGAGTTTTCAGCGCCGGCAAGAGAGCAAAACTCCTTCAATTGTCTATTATTCGGACTTAAAGACAAGCCCTTTTCCCATTCCTTTAGAGCTTTTTCCTTATCACCCGACCTGTACGATATCAATCCTTTATAAAACAATTCTTTTACTACATCCTTAAAAACATCTTCAGATTCTTCCCTGTAAACCTCGCGGTCAAGATTTGCAAGCATTTTTTTACCGGCTTCATTTGAATTATCAGCTTCCAGCGCTTTTAAAAATTCTGACCGGGCTTTATCAGAATCATTCGTTTTGTAATACTCAAGACCTTTCTGATAGTGCTCTTTTGAGGCCGGATTTATCTGTTCCGCTGCAAGAAACAGCGAAGTAAAAAAAAGCAGAAGGGCAAATTGCTTCATAACTTTTTCAGACCAAGAACATCATAGATCTGAACTTTAATCGTTTTTCCCTTAACCGCCGCAAATCCAAGGTCCTTGACAACAACAAGGTCTTTGACTTTCTCATATACAGCCTGGCTGATAACAATCGAAGCATGATATTCTTTTGTCAACGATTCAAGACGCGAAGCAAGATTAACAGTATCCCCAAGCGCTGAGTATTCCATCTTTCTGTCCGTGCCCATAAAACCAACAACGGCTTCTCCGGAGTTAATTCCGCATCCAATTTCAAATTGTTCCCTTCCCTGGCTCTTCCATACCTCCCGGAGTTCTTTCATCTTCTCCTGCATTTCAATTGCCATCCTTACCGCAAGCTCCTCGTCATTTGGCCTGGCCAAGGGAGCGCCAAACTCAACCATAATAGCATCCCCTATATACTTGTCAACCGTACCGCCGTATTTAAAAGCAATACTGGTCATCTCCTTAAAATAGAAGTTAAGAACTTCAACGACTTCTTCCGGCGCCAGCCTTTCCGCCATAGTCGTAAAATTTCTTATATCGGAGAAAAATACAACAAGCTTCTGCTTTCGACCCCCGACTGTCAGATTATCAAGGCCATTCTTAATTATTTCATCTACAACCTGTCTGGATACAAAGCGCTGAAAAGCACCTTTCATCTTCCTGCTTTTTTGCCCCTCGGTAATAACTCTATAGCCGACATTTACCACATAAGTAAGAATAAGAGCCACAAAAGGCACGGAGATATCCAGCCAGTAGTTTTTGATAAACAGGTACAACGCCAAGAAAAAGAAAGAAACATATAAAAGTATGGAAAGCAAAGCGCTCAACAGCGGAGTAAATCTGGAAGTAAAAAATAATATTGTCGCGACAAACACAAGCAAAACAAGATAATTAACGAAAATACCGGACTTTACAAGATATTCATTTTTAAGAAGGTCATCTATGACATTCGCATGAATTTCCACTCCCGGCATATTTCCTGCTTCGGTATACGGAGAAAGAAACTCATCATGCAATACTGTGCTCGTAGCTCCTATAAGAACTATTTTATCTTTAAAGGTCTCTTTAGGAATTTCCCCGTTTAATACTCTGTAAAATGACACCCTTTTGAAAGTCTTAGGCCCCCCCTCGTAATTTATCAGCAAAGTACCGTCTCCCCGTTTAACCCCTTTTTTATAATCAACATTATATTTCATTACCCCGTCCAGAACCTGTTCTTCTGTTTTACCGGTAAACATACTAACGGCGGCAAGAGCAAAAGAATATACTTTTTGCGCATCCTTATAACTTTTTTTTGCAAGATCCTTATCATCATCCAGAAAAGCAACAAGTGAGGATTTCCGGACAACCCCGTCTATATCCATATCAAAAGCCGTATAACCGGTCTTATTCATTGAGTTATTCAGAACTTTAATCGGCAGGTTATATTTTTTATAAGGGAATTCTCCGACACCCTCGACAACAATCTTGTCCTCCGTAAATGTTGCAACTGAGAGTACATTTCCGGCAGATTTAGCTGCTTTTGCAAAGAAAATGTCTTTTTCCGGAACAGGGCCGGGATTAGCAAATTCTATATCTAATCCGATTATTTTTGCATTATCCGCTTTTAACTTTTCAATAATCTTTCCGTACACATCACGGGACCACGGATAAGCTCCCAGCTCTTCGAAACTCTTATCATCAATAGCAACAATAACAACATCCTCAACCGGAGCTCTATGACCGCGCCAGGAAAAAAGCATATTATAACTGCCGCTTTTTAAAGAAGGAACGGGATTTTTGAAAACAAAGAACGTCAAGACCAGCAAAACAGCAAGACCTATCAGCATCGCTGCTAAAAGGTCTCTATTACCTTTATGAAGTTTAACTACCATTTAATGGTGTATCCGACTTTTACAGAGTCTATTCCGTTGGTTTCACATAACATCGCGTTAGAATCACTGTTTGACGCATGCTGCTTCTTTGGATCAAAAGACACTACGGCATCAAGCAGGTTAACAACCCAGATTCCGGCGGTTATTCTGATAATTCCTGAAAATCTTTGATATTCCTCATTAGCCAACTGATACTTTCTTTCTATCATGGCAGGATCAGTTTCCCTATTATATTCATCATATTTTCTTGTATAGCCTAAATATGTTGTTACTGATCCTGCGGCAGAGAGCACCCCTGCAACCGTAAACAGCCAACCTTTGAAATCATCTTTATTATAAAACTGGCCCCAGCCGGGAAGAATCAAAGACCTCCATGCAGGGTCCATAAAACTTCCGCTTGCGGCAACACTTGAACTTTGCATTTGCTGCATTAACCTGGAGGTATCCGTATTATTTGTAAGGACAGCGTCGCTTACTTTAACCGTATCTCCTTCTTTTACCATCTGTTTTTTATTAAAGAACCTTGCTCTGGAAGCTTCCTTTTGTACGTCTACAAGTTCAATTTCACCGACATTTTCATACTCCCTCATAATAACTTTTCCGGTTGAATCCTTAATTTCATCCTTTACTCTATTCACCTGAAACTTCATTCCCTGCCTTACATTATCAATTGTTCCAAGATCCACAACTACACTTTCCGGACTGGAAACCCTTACAACTTTTCCTGTTATGGGTGTTTTTATAGCGATAGACAAAGCAATTCCCCTCACCACATCGGCCAGTTCATCCTCGGAATCACAGGAACCTTTCTCTATAGCAATTGATTCACTCTTTTCTACATCAGTAAGAGTAACAGATAAATTAATATTCCCTCCGAGCTTGGATAGAGTGCCTGTTGCCATTATGCTGACACCAAGTATTTTCCCGGCTTCGACAGCACACTCGCTAGAAGTACAACCGGTTTGCTGGAAAGCCTGTTCTTTCAAAGCCTTATCCATATTTTTCTTATCTACAATCACAAACCTTCCTGTCGAAAAAAGTTCACCGCGTAACATCTCAGAAACAGTTATTGCCGTTTCCGTTAAATTAGCGGAACTCTCCAGATCATAAACCCCTAATTTGACTCTCTCGCTTGCATTAGAAGATATTACAAATATTGCCAAGCAAATACTCATTTTAAATAATAGCCGTTTCATATAATCCTCCCGTAAATTATGATATTGTTAAAACTTTGAAGTCTCAACCAGACACTCCTATTATTGCAATGCATTATCATTATTTTTTACTTCTCCTACTTAAGCAACTCCAAAAAACTTTACCCGATTGTTCCACTCCCGCGTATTACAAAGAAGGTACTTCCTATTTTTATTATTTTCTCTGTAATTTTTTCATACTCTCTTGAGCCGCTTCTCTAACAGGATAATTTTCTTTCCAATATTGTTTTTCTTCCATACTCCCAACAAGCTCTCTACCCTTATACGAGTCATTTAAAAAAAACTTAATAATTTCAATAATACTTTTATCTTCTGCAAAATTCCCCAAACATCTGATAGCGCCAGCTTTTATATATGGATCCTTATCCTTTAATAATTCAATTAATCTAGCTTTAATTTTCTTGCGCTGTTCAACATTAATTTCATTGTTTCTCATAATATCGCCTATTAATCTCATTATAATAGATCCTGTATTACCCTTACTATAATTGAGCCTTTCAATTAAATCATCCAACGCTTTAACACCCGCACGTTTTATTTGATTTACAGTATTTTCGTCCCAGTTTGGGGAATTAACCAATAAATTAATTCTTGATTTATCATCTAACTTAACTTTTTTAAAAATTAAACTTTCTAAATTTCCATAATATAAATAATACGCTTTGTCTTTTTTTTCTTGTTCTTCTGATACCTCCTTACTCGCGTGTTTGGATATCTCCAGATAATATTTATTTTCTTCTTTATATAGATTAATCAATTTTTTCTGTATTCTCTCCTCATCAATATACCCGCTGGCTTTTGCTAACGCCTTGCTTTTTCCTTCGGTATTATTAATATCAAGTTGTTTTAATATGATCTCTATTTCTTCCTCTTTTTTATTGTCGTTTTTGTTTTCATCAGCGCCTGAAAAAGAAGACAACAAACAAACACTCATGAAAAGCAGTGTAAATAAACAGATTTTTCTCGTAAAATATTCCTCCCATAATTTTATTATTACTACCATTGCATGTGAACCCATGAACCAGTTTGTGCCCAGGGTTCTACAACTGCCCCTGCTGCTGTTGCAGCATTTGCTAATAAGTCCCAATCGGCTTTATCGGGATCACCACCGCTTCCATTAAAATCACCAACAGCAATATCAGCCGCATGACCATATATATGTTTTCTTTCTGCAACTCCACCAACACTTACATTATGTATAGGATTGCGATAGCCGCTATTTACCGTCATTGCTCTGTTTCCAAAATTAGTTCTAGTCGCTTCCAGCCCGGCAGTCAATCCTCCGGTTATAATTGCGCAAACATAATCATCATAACGACTTAATTCTTCAAACGTAAAATGCGCGCTTCCTCCGCTGGTGGAGAAGGAAGTCCTTCCCGGTTTTGTAGCTTTATTCATATCCATGTATTCCTGACGGCACTGATCGATTTCATCTTGAGAAATATAAGTAACAGTTGCGGTTGAAGTCGATGTCCCTATAGTTAAACTGGCGCTCACCCGATATTTTAATGAAGCACCTCTGCCTGTTGCCGCCGCGGGGGCAGTTGCTGTAAAATTAACGTCATTCCCATTTGAGGGATCTGCGGGATCACCGCTATTAATGCTATCTCCCGGATCATCATCTGCGACCCAAACAATGTTCGAGTTGTTTGCCGAATCAAGCGAGTCCGGCTTAATGTCTGCTTTACAATTTATTTGATTCTCCCCGGTATTTGTAGTAAATGAACCGCCGGTATTTGGACCGCTAACTTCCGTTATTTTTACTTCATATATCGTGAACTCCGGGCTTGTAGTAGCGCCTGTAAAGCCGGCAGGGTCGGCTGTATCTTCCCAAGTTCCTGACATGAATACTTTCCTTACAGCCGCATCCTCAAATTTTATGGACGGCGACGGAGTAATATTCTCGTTTATTCCCGCTCCCCCTCCGGAGGCTATAACATTTCCTGTATTCACGCCATCCTTTATTTCTGTCATATTCCAGCTGTTTATTTTCTGGGTTGAGGCTCCCGGGGTGACTTTAAATTTTATTAGCACGCTCTTATTAACCGCTTGAACACTTGGCGATATATTCCAGTCGCTTACGACCGGACAACCGATTGCAAATTTTACAGCAAAAACTATGAAACAAAACACAGCTATTACAACATTCCTTTTCATGTCCG